>JACQEZ010000013.1 GCA_016200325.1 Candidatus Manganitrophaceae bacterium | reverse complement strand
TCAACCGCCATCTTGGCGATCCAGAAAAAAAGCGGCAGATAAAGGGCAAACCACTTCAGCAGATTAATCCCCGCCGTCACCGAGGCAATCGATTTCACCGGAAAGAGCAAGGCGAAAAGAAGGATCCCCCACTCAATGCCGGCATCGAGAAAGGAGATACTTTTTTCTGTGGGAGAAGAAAGGAGAGAAACGTTCGTCATACGCTCGGTTAAAAAGGTTCACACCGGTGGACTCCGGCAGATCCGGATGAAGGGCAAAGTCCCAGCATTATATCACTTATCTCGAGACGCTGCTGAGGGGGCGGGGCTCTTTCTTCAGCGTTAGATAAGCCTCGCTTAAGAAAGGAGAAGAAAAGAGCGAAAGGACGAGGCGGAACCAAGCCATCGATCGGTCTCTTGCAGTAATTCTCCGCAGCTGCATGAGGTCGCTCCCCGGCAGGTTGGTCCCCTTGAATGTAGTGACCGCTGCGCGATAACCGCATGCCTGCGCGGCCGCCGTGGCCCGCATATCATACGCCCCGAACGGCCATGCCAGGTAGCGGCACTCCCGTCCGAGCTGTCGCTCGATTTCGGCTTTAGAGCGACGAAGTCCGTCGATCAATCGTTCCGAGGAAAGCGAAGCGTCGCACCGAAGGTGATGGTGGGTGTGCGATTCGACTCGGATTAGGCCGCTCTGTTCCATCTCTCTCATTTCCGGCCAGGAGAGAAAGTCGGACAGCTGCGGCTCGTCCTCGATCTCCTTGTGCCGTCGCACCGCGATCACCCGGTCGTACGGCCGACAGGATTGACCGGGGAAAACCCGAGCGGTATTCACGAAGATCGTTGCCTTCACCCGATGCTTCTTCAGGATCGGATAGGCATAGAACCACGCATCGGCATATCCATCGTCAAAAGTCACCGCAACCGGGGGAAGGGAAGAGGGCCGCGTCTCGCCGGTGCCTCTCCCCCCAAAATACCCCTCGACATCGTCGAGAAAGAGAGAAGAATAGTGACCGCTGAGATGGGCGATCTGCTGCTCGAACCGCTCCACGGAAACATTCAGCGCATCATCTCGATAGCGGTTCACGTGGTGGTACATCAAAATCGGAACAGGTCGGCGCGACCTTTCCATGCCGGATCTCCTCCTGAATATGTCGATATAAGGCCACCGTCTGTTCGACGGCGTGCTGGAGATTGTACCGCTCTTCCACCGTCCTTCTTGCGCGGCGACCAAGCTGTTCGGCCCGCTTTGGGTGGACGAGAAGAAATAAAAGGGCCGCCGACAGCGCCGCTGCATTTCCAGAGGGGACCAACAGCCCATTCTCCCGGTTGGAGATCACCTCCAGAATTCCTCCGACGCCGCTCGCCACCACCGGTTTTTCCATCGCCATTGCCTCCAAAATGGAAATCCCAAGTGCCTCTTTGAGGGAAGGCGCAACGAAAAGATCGACCGCCGCCAAGAGGCGGGGGATATCGGAACGGTATCCGGTGAAGATGAAGTGTTGCTCCAGCCCCTCTTCCCGGACCTGCCGACGCAGATTCTTCTCGTCCCCTCCCGATCCGACCAGAAGAAAGCGCGTTTCCGGAAAGCGGGCCAATATCGCCGGCGCCGCCTCGATGAGAACCGATTGCCCCTTCTCTTTGCGGAGAAATGCGACTGTGCCGATGACCGGCACCCCGCTCGGAATGCCGAATTCCTCATGCACCCCTCGTTCGACCGAAGCCGTCCGGTAAAGATCGGTATCGATGCCGGGCGACGAGACAACCACCTTCGCAGGAGAAAGCCGCAACTCCTCGACCAAATACGATCGCAGATATTCACTGACCGCCACCACCCGATCGGAGAGAAGCCGATAAGGAAAACGATACCGGCTTTTATTCGCGAGATGGCGGGTTCGGACCAACACCGGCCTTCGGGGAACGAGCGGCCAGGCGTGGCCCGCAAACCACGCAAGCCAGCTGGTGACCGCGTTATGGGTATGGACCACTTCGACCTCTTCCTGGCATATTAACCGTGCGAGCGAAAGAACAGCGCGAAGATCGAGGCTGTTCCGGACGGAGAGCGTCCACAACGGGATCCCCCGCTCCGCGCCCTTCCGGGCGAGGGGGGTGTCCGGCCGACAGATGAGCACCACGCGATGTCCGCTTTTAATCAGAGCGGCAGAGAGGCGGAGAATCCACTCCTGCTGCCCGCCAAATCCCCGCGAGGTATCCATCTGGAGAATGATCATGCCTAAATAAATTCTGCAAGGTGTGTGCCGATCCCTCCCGTCCCCGGAAGACAGGAGTGATTCCATTCCGCCGCCGTTGGGAAGAAGCGTGGGAGGCTCGGGAAAACCCAACCGAAAATCGGGAGGTCGACACCAATATGGTCACTGATAAGACCCCCTTCTCACATTCAAAAATCAAATCGCTCTTCTCTCTTGCAGGGGGGTCTGACGGAACCCTCAGCCCAATTGTATTCAGGCCGGCAGTTATGACATGATGAGGGTTGGGAGAAGAGTTCCTTTTATATTTTCGGGGGGGGCACCGATGTCTGCCGATCATAAAAAAGAAGCGATGATCCATGTGGAACGGATCGAGGCGGCCCGAGAGCCGCTTGAGTTTTGTGTCATCATTGGGGAAGATCGCAGCGAAACAAAACATGAGGTGACGATGCCCGAGTCGGTTTATCAGAAGCTGACCGCCGGAAAGATCAGTCCGGAGCGCTGTGTCCAGGCCGCCTTTCAGTTTCTGCTCGACCGGGAACCGAAGGAGGCGATTCTCTCACGGTTCGATCTCACGGCGATTCCGAGATATTTCCCAACCTTCGAGCAGGACTTCCACAAGTACCTCTAAGCCGATCGGTACCGCTACGGCCTCGCCCCCCTTTCGCGTAGCAAAACCGCCAGCTCCTTCTGTTTTCCGGAGATCGCCAAGGCCAACGGGGTCTTTCCATTGTCCGCCGCGGCGTTGATGTCGGCTCCCCGATCGAGCAGGAGCGTCGCGAGCCCAACCTGGCCGTGGACCGCTGCCTGGTGAAGCGGCGTCCAGCCTCCCGCCTGCGTTGCATTTACATCGGCACCGCCCTCAATCAGCCGCTGTGCGACCGCGAACGACACTTCCGGATCGCGATGCGCCAGCGCGCTGTGAAGCGGCCGGACCCGCGCCGCATTTCGGGAAGGGGCATCGACGTCGGCCCCTTTTTCGATGAGATAGCCTGCGACTTTCGGATGACCGAAAAAAGCGGCCAGTCCCAGCAGCGAGAAACCGTCGGGAGAGACGGCATGCAGCCGATCCGGCGCCGTTTCAATCAACTCGGCCATTCGTTTCGAATCTCCGACCGCCGCCGCCTCGAAGAGATTCAGCTGAACGTTCTGAGATAGGAAAAACGCAACGATCTTTTGATGTCGGTGATAGAGGGCGGAGAGGAGGGGTGAAACGACCTCCCCCGCGGCATGAAGGAGCATCGGGGTCTCATCAAGGAGACACTTCACCTTGGCGAGATCTCCCTTCTTGATCGATTCGAGAAATTCCTGTTCCGGGGTCATTATCTTAACCTACTTGACCTTTCTATATAGATCAACGCTTTCCCGGAGTCAAGGAAATCTATTCATGATCAAAATCTTCCCTCTTTCATCTTGACGTTTTTGCCCCAGAACATTAGAATCTTCCCATGCCAAATCAGAACTTTGTTCACCTTCATCTTCATACGCAATATTCCCTGCTGGACGGGGCGAATCAGGTCGATCCGCTGATCGAGACCGCCAAGGGGTTCGGGATGCCGGCCGTCGCCATCACCGACCATGGCAATCTCTTCGGCGCGATCGAGTTCTACCAAAAGGCAAAGAAAGCGGGGATCAAGCCGATCATCGGCTGTGAAGCCTACCTCGCCCCGAGAAGCCGGTTCGACAAGGAAGGGACCGGCGCCGACGACGACTACAATGAAATCGGCGGCTCCAATCCCTACTACCACCTCATTCTCCTGGCGGCGAACGAGACCGGTTACAAAAATCTGATGAAGCTCCTCACCATCGCCAACCTCGAGGGCTACTACTACAAACCGCGGATCGACAAGGAGGTTCTTCGCAAGCACAGCGCCGGATTGATCTGCCTCTCCGCCTGCCTTCGGGGCGAGATCCCCTATCTGCTTGCCCGCGGCTATGAAAAAGAAGCGGTCGCCGCGGCGCATGAATATCAGGAGATCTTCGGGAAAGAGAATTTTTTTCTGGAGATCCAGGACAACGGGCTCGACCTGCAGAAGACGGCCAACCGCCAGCTGGTGGCGCTCTCGAAGAAAAACGACATCCCGCTCGTCGGAACCAACGACTGTCACTATCTCCACAAAGAAGACGCCCGCGCCCACGACATCATGCTCTGCCTCCAGACCGGGAAGACGGTCAATATGCCGAACCGGATGCGCTTCGAGACACAGCAGCTCTACTTCAAATCGCCGGAGGAGATGATCCGGGCGTTCGACGAGATTCCCTCGGCAATCCACAATACGCTCCAGATTGCCGAGATGATTAATCTCGATCTCAAATTCGGGACGTTCCATCTTCCTCAATATGAAGCTCCCGCCGGAGAGACGCGCGAGGCCTACCTCGCCTCGCTCGCACAGAAGGGGCTTGAAAGCCGCTTTGAGCAGTCAAGGGGCCGCGCCGCAACGCTCCGCCCGGTCTATGAAGAGCGCTTAAAGAAAGAGCTCGACGTCATCAACAAGATGGGATACGCCGGCTACTTTCTGATTGTCTGGGATATCATCAACTACGCGCGGACGTCGAATATCCCGGTGGGGCCTGGGCGCGGGTCAGCGGCGGGAAGCCTCGCCGCCTATGCGTTGAAGATCACCGACATCGATCCGATCGAATACGGCCTGATCTTCGAGCGCTTCCTCAACCCGGAGCGGATCACCCTTCCCGATATCGACATGGACTTCTGCATGGATCGGCGCGAGGAGGTCATCCGCCACGTGACGCAAAAATATGGCGCCGACCATGTCTCCCAGATCATCACCTTCGGAACGATGGCGGCGAAGGCGGCGATCCGAGACGTCGCCCGGGTCTTGGAGCTCCCCTATGCCGAGGCCGACAAGCTTGCCAAGCTGATTCCCAACACGCTCAATATCACCCTCGATGAAGCGCTCGCCCAAGAGCCCCGTCTGAATCAGGCGGCCGCGGCCGATCCAAAGGTCGGCGAGGTGATCGACCTGGCGAAAAGATTGGAAGGGCTCGCCCGCCATGCGTCGACCCATGCGGCCGGGGTGGTGATTTCGGCGGAGCCGCTCACGGAGCATGTCCCGCTCTATCGCGGAAGCAAGGGTGAAACGATGACCCAATACGCGATGGGCGACATCGAGAAGATCGGCCTGGTCAAATTCGACTTTTTAGGATTGCGGACACTCACCGTAATTGATCACGCCGTTCGGCTCGTGAATGAAAAACCGGACCCGCCGCAACGGCTCGAGATCTCCCAGATCCCGATGACTGATCCAAAGACCTATGAGCTCCTCGGGTCGGGCGAGACGACCGGGATCTTCCAGCTGGAAAGCGCGGGGATGCGCGACCTGCTGGTAAAAATGAAGCCGGAGAACTTCGAGGACATCGTCGCGATCCTCGCCCTCTATCGCCCCGGCCCGATCGGGAGCGGCATGGTCGACGACTTCATCAAGCGGAAGCGCGATCCAAAAAAAATTCAGTACGAGCTGCCGCAGCTCGCCGACATCTTGAAAGAGACCTACGGCGTCATCGTCTATCAAGAGCAGGTGATGAAGATCGCCAACGTTTTGGCCGGCTTCTCCCTCGGCGAAGCCGATCTGCTCCGCCGCGCCATGGGGAAGAAAAAACCGGAGGAGATGGCGGCGCAGAAGGCGCGCTTCATTGAGGGATCGCTGAAGAATGGCCACTCCAAAGCAAAGGCGGAGAAGATCTTCGACCTGATGGAGTACTTCGCCGGGTACGGCTTCAACAAATCGCACTCCGCCGCCTACGCGCTGATCACCTACCAGACCGCTTATTTGAAGGCCCACCACCCGCATGAGCTGATGACGGCGCTGCTCACCAGCGAGATGGGGAACTCCGACAAGGTGGTAAAATATATCACCGAATGCCGGAACATGGGGATTCAGATTCTCCCGCCCGACGTCAATGAGTCGGACCGCGACTTCACCGTCGTTCCGGGAGGAATTCGATTCGGACTCGCCGCGATCAAGAATGTCGGGAGCGGCGCGGTCGATGTCATCATCGCCGCCCGGAACGCCCAGGGGCGCTTCACCTCCCTTTTTGATTTTTGCCGGAAGATCGACCTGCGGAAGGTCAACAAGCGGGTCATTGAAGGGCTGATCAAGTGCGGCGCGTTCGACTCGACCGGAGCGAAACGGTCGGCGCAGATGGAGGTGCTGGAGCGGGCGATGCAAGACGGCGCCCAGCAACAGAAGGTCCGGGAGGCGGGACAGATGACGATCTTCGGAAACGGCGGCGCCGCCGATCCCTCCGCCATCGCCGATCCGGCCCTCCCAGACATCCCGGAGTGGGAAGATGCGGAGATCTCCAAGCTGGAAAAGGAAGCGGTCGGCTTTTACATCACCCGGCACCCGTTGACCCCGTTTATAGAGATCATGAAAAAACGGTCGGCGACCCCGACGGAGGATTTGGCGACGATCGAAGAGGACCGGGAGGTGCGGATCTGCGGGGTCGTCGTTCAGGAGAAGGTGGCGACGACAAAGCGGGGCGACCGGATGGCCTATCTTCGGATCGAAGACCTGACCGGCTCGGTGGAGGTGATCGTCTTCCCCGACCTTTATCAAACCTCCGCCCCCCTCTTCCAGCAGGACATTCCGCTCTTGATCAACGGGATGCTCGACCGGGGGGACAAGGGGCTCAAGCTGAAGGCGACGGCGATCATTCCGCTCAAAGAGGCGAGGCCCGCGCCGACCGAGCCTCCCCTTTCGGAGCGGTTTCCCGCCCGTCCGTTTCTGATCCGCCTCTCCGCCGATGCGATCGATCCGTCCGAGCTGGGGCAGCTTCAGAAGATCTTGCAGCGGCACCCCGGACCGCTTCCGGTTCACTTAAAAATCGCGATTCCGGAGGGGTCCGGATCGGTCAGCGAATCGACGATCGCCGTCGATTCGACGCTGAAGGTCGACGGTTCCAACCGGTTGACGGAGGAGTTGGAGAGCCGTTTTGGAAAAGGGATCGTCGGTCAGCCGTCATCGATGGAGACAACCTCGGCACCCCCCTTTTGAGGTCAATGTGAACGAGTCATTGGATTTTGAAAAACCGATTTTGGAGATCCAGAACCGGATCAATCACCTGAAAGACCTGGTCAAGACCGACCCGCGTCAAGGCGAAGAGATCCGGAAGCTTCAGAAGAAAATGGAGGCGCTGCAGGAAGAGATCTACTCCAAGTTGACCGCCTGGCAGAAGACGCAGATCGCGCGGCATGCGCAGCGGCCGAACACCGACGACTACATCGAGATGATGTTCGAAGATTTCACCGAGCTGCACGGCGATCGGCTCTACGGGGACGACAAGTCGATCCTCACCGGGCTCGCGCGGCTCGACGGACGGTCGGTCGCGGTGATCGGACACCAGAAGGGAAAGACGGTAAAGGAGCGGATCACCCGCAACTTCGGGATGCCCCATCCGGAGGGGTACCGCAAGGCGCTTCGGATCATGCAGCTCGCCGAAAAATTCAACAAGCCGATCGTCACCTTCGTCGACACCCCCGGCGCCTACCCCGGCATCGGCGCGGAGGAGCGGGGCCAATCGGAAGCGATCGCCCGCAATTTGATGGTGATGTCACAAATTAAAGTGCCGATTCTGTCGGTCGTCATCGGCGAGGGGGGAAGCGGGGGGGCGCTGGCGATCTCGGTCTCCGACCGTCTTCTGATGCTGCAGTATTCGATCTACTCGGTGATCTCTCCGGAAGGATGCGCCGCGATTCTCTGGAACGATTCGGCCAAAACAGCCGAGGCGGCCGAGGCGCTCAAGATGACGGCGCAAGACCTGCTCCAACTGAAAATCATCGATGAGATCATCCCGGAGCCGTCCGGGGGGGCCCACCGCGACCCGGAGAAGATGGGCGGGGCGCTCTCCAAAATTCTTTCCAAACAGCTCTGGGAGCTCGAATCGATCCCGCCGGCGGAACGGTTGGCGCTCCGCTACAAGCGCCTCCGCGGGATCGGCCTCTTCTCGGAAGAGGCCTCCCTACCGAAGGCTCCTCCCTCCTCCTGAACTGCCGCCACTGCTACCCCCTCCTCCCTGTGAAGGGCTTGAAGGGGCAATCGTCCCACCGCCTCCCCCCCGGAAACCGCGAAGGCTCCGGGAGCCCGGCCCGATAGACCGATGATGATGATTGACAATAAAGACGTCGCTGGTGCCGTAGATGAAACTGCCGCCGAAAAAGAAATACGGGTAGGGATCATATACGTAAGCGGGATAGAGGAAAGGATCATAATACCGATTGTAATAGGGATAATAGGGATAGTACGGATAGGGGGCCGCCCTTCGATACGGGTAGTCGCCGTAGTAATCGGCGCGGACTGAAGCGCCCTCCGTCATGTGGCATCCGGTCAATGCGACCGTCCAGGCCAATAAAACCGCTAAAAATATTTTTTTATACATTTCTTTTACCATGTTGATTGTTAAAAGCCGACGCGGAACCCTCCGCTAATCGAATATTGATCGAACAGACTCCCCTCGACGAAGAGCGCCGCTTTGTCCGAGGGGGTCAGGTAATACGACGTTCCAAGAAACACGCCGAAAATGTCGTCCTGGTTTACTTTTATATTCAGCTTCTGAACGGAGGTGGGGATATGGTCCCGCCCTTTCACTAAAGAGAAGCGAACCCCTCCATACGGCTCAAATTCATAATCCCGGGCCATGAAGCCGAGCTTCACCGTATGCTCCTGCCAGCGAATCCGCTCTTGGACGCTCTCCCCGCTGGGGGGAAGGAGATGAACGGCGTTGCCGGCATTGTCGATAATCGTCGGGTCAAAGAGAACGGAGTCGTTCGCTTTGAATTGCAGAAACCGATAATCGGCAAAGACTTGATAGGGTCGTCGCGGATCTCGCTCCCGAAAGAGAACCACCCGCACCCCGCCGCCATAGGCGCCGCTGAAATCGGAGTGAAAATGGAAATCATCGACATCGAGGTTACTCCCCCCCGCCAGACCATAGATCTCCAGGGGGTCGACGATGCGAAGGCTCAACTTGCCGAGAAGGCGAAGCGATTGCGCCGAAGAGGTCGTCTCCGGAAAATTCTCACCGGCGAACTGCGTGTTGTCCTCTCGAATATCACGGGTCAGATACTCGAAGAGCGCCTCAAAGTGAAACCGGCTGTCTTCGTTATAGGCAGCCGCCTTTCCGGGAAAAAGAACGGGAAGCACAAACAACAGGAGCCATAACAGAGACTTTTTAAGCGACATCGACGACCTCCCCAAAAGAGATTTGTCCTATTTTAGGCTCTTCAAAATTTCATTGTCAATGGGCCGAAAGCTAATGGAATTGAGAATTTAGATCGGAACGGGCGGTCTTGCCGGTCTGGATCGATGGGGCGCAGGGACACCCTCTTTGGCGGAGCAAAGGGAGGGAAAGAGAAAGGGACAAAGGCGGAGTAAGGAGGAGAGAGTCTCCGCAGGAAAACTTGGTTCTCCGTTAAGATTCGGACGACTCTCCGGCGGAAGAGGGGTTCGAGCCGCTGAAGATCGTCTCGGGTTCGAGCGCCTCTCGGTCGGGCTCGGAGAGCGTTTCCGCAGCGCTGTCGGGACCTGCGTCGGGGCTCTCGGACGATTCGGGCGCAACCGCTTCAGCCGCGGCGGACTCTTCGGTCGGCAACTCCCCTTCCCGCTCCGCTCCGGTGACCTCTGAGAACTCTTTGAGCGTCGGAAGGGCGGTGAGGTCTGAAAGTCCAAAATACTGTAGAAACTCGCGGGTCGTCCCATACATCATCGGTCGGCCGGCGACCTCTTTTCTGCCGACGATTTTGACCAGCTTCCGCTCCATCAAGGTTTTCAGCACCCCGGCTGCATCGACGCCGCGAATCTGCTCGATCTCGGCGCGGGTCGCCGGCTGTTTGTACGCGATGATCGCCAGCGTCTCCAGACCGGGCTTCGAGAGGCGCGCCGCCGATTTAATCTTCTCCATCTCTTTGATCCAAGGGGCCATCTCAATCCGCGTCGTCAGCTGATAGCCCCCGGCGATCTCGACCACCTGCAGACCGCGATTCGAGCGGGTGTACTCTTCCATCAACTCTCCCAGAAGCGCCTTGAGCCGCGGCTTCTCCACGCCTGTGAGGACATCGTGGAGCCGATCGAGTGAGATCGGATCGCCCGAGACAAACATCAATGCCTCAATCACCGGTTTGATCTCATGGTCTTCCATACGGCTACGCCTCTCCTGACAGGTTTTTGGTCTTAAACAGACGCAGCGGCCCGCACGCGTCCCCTTGTACGACACGAAGCAGCCCGAGACGAATCAACTCCAGAAGCGCTAAAAAGGTGACGACCACTGCATGCCGAGTTTTTACCTCTTTGAATAAATCGTCGAAGAGGGAGCTCTCGACCGGCTCCATCTGGTCGATGACGAACTGCATCCGATCTTTTACCGTGAGCTCGTCGATGGTGACCTGAAGAACCCGCTTGTCGGGGATGCGCGCCAGCACCCCCTTTAATGCATCGAGGAGCGAATAGAGGCTCAAATCGACCAGCGGGACCTCTTCGGGAAGAAGCTCGGGAGAGAGGCTCGGCTCTCTTCGGAAAATCTCCCGCCAGAGATTTTCCCGCTCCTCGAATCGCTCCGCCGCGTCTTTGAATTTCTGATACTCCAATAGCCGCGCGACCAGCTCCTCGCGGGGATCCCCCTCTTCTTCCTCTTCCGTTTCGGAGGGGGGGAGGAGTGTTTTCGATTTGATGTGGATTAAAGTCGCCGCCATCACCAAAAATTCTCCGGCGATGGAGAGATTCAGCGACTTCATCAGGTCGAGGGTCTCGAGGTATTGCTGAGTGATCAGTGCGATCGGGATGTCGTAAACGTTCACTTCATTCTTCTTGATAAGATGAAGAAGAAGCTCGAGAGGCCCTTCAAAAGCATCTACTTTTACTTCATATGCCGCTTCTGATTCCATTCAATCCAATCTGGTGAGAACCGATTATCCGATGAATAATCTGAGATTTTTATATCATTTAAAGCTTTCATAGGCAAGAAAAAAAACCAACCGGATGTGGGCAAGAATCCCGAGAACCCCACATAAGGGATATGCAGAAGTTCGCTCTCTTGAATCGGCGCTCCTCAGATCATCCCCAACAAGCGGGTCCGGGCCTCCTCCAGATCTTCCGGATGGACCAGGAGGCGGGCGCCGGCCGGCGTCGGACTCGCACCCGGCCCGAAAATGCCGATGTCTTCCGATTGGATCAGATAAGGAATGTGCGCCTGTGATAAAATCTCCCCCGCCATCTCCGCCTCCATCCGGGACTGGAATCGGTGAAGAATCGTGAACGCCATCTTTATACCCTTCTACCCTTTCCTTTCTGCTTGCCTTTCGCCAAAAAACAGCGCCGGATCCTGATCGTATTCTTACCATCTCCCCGATCCGATTGCACCCTCTCATTTCGAATGACCCCCGTTCGGAGGATAGTCAAGCTCCTCCGCCTTTTGGTAACATCAAGTTACAAATTAGGAATTAGATAGAAATTAGAAAGGAGGCGGGATATGGGCATACTTGGCTGGATTGTTTTTGGAGCCATTGTCGGCATCGTGGCAAAATTTTTAATGCCCGGACATGATCCGGGCGGCTTTGTGGTGACGATTCTTTTGGGGATCGTCGGTGCGTTGATCGGCGGCTTTCTCGGTCGCGCCGTCGGGTTGTATGGACCGGACCAACAAGCCGGCGGATTTATCATGTCGGTGGTCGGTGCGATCATCGTGCTATGGGGTTATCGCCTCATGATCGGTCGAAGCACTGCATGAGGCCAAACCGCCTTGACGGCCGGTTGTCGGAGGAGCCAGAATCCATAGAAATCCTCCGGTAACCGGCCTTTTTGGGTTTATCGGATCCATCAATGACTCTCAATTGGCCAGAGGAAGTTAATCAAAATAGACTAGTTGAATTCTGTTACTGTTCCTGGTAACATGAATCGGCAGGTGGCGTCTCACATCCCTCTTCATGGATCTTAACAGATCACGGTCCTCATTCATCGATGTTCACAGATCTCCCCCACAACCTCACTGACCTTGTTCGTAAATCGTTGAAAGAGCATTTGAAGTGCGGCAGATCGGATCTTAAATAAATAAAAGAGTGCCAAGGAGTCAGCCATGACAGCCCATTTGAAGACCGTGTCGAACGCCAAAGAGATTTCGGTTAGGGAAGACGCCGAAAAGAAGTTTATCTTTCGGAGAAGGGTTTATCTCTCCGATACCAATGCGCAAGGAAACGTCTATTTCGCCCGGTTCTTTGAGTGGCAGGGAGAGGTGCGCGAGGAGTATTTAAGGGTGGCCGTTCCGAACCATCCGGCGCTCTTCAAAACAGGGTTTCATCTTCTCACCGTCGAAGCGGCGGCGGAGTACAAAGGGGAATCGAAACTGTATGATCCGATCGAAATCAGCCTGACGGCGCCATGGATCAAGCGGGCCAGCTTTCAACTCGACTTCAATATGGTCAATGTGGAGACGGGCCAGCCGCTCTCCAGCGGAAGACAGGTCATCGCTTGCGCCGATGCAGAGGGAAAGTTGATCGAGATTCCTTTAGAAATAAAAAATGCACTTTTGCAGATCCATCCATTACGAACCAAAAAATCTTGAATTTTGCCTCTGGATTTTTATTTCCTTGATGTGATACTTATAAAACTTAGTCCGCGCCCCGTTGATTAATCTCTCGCTCCGGTTGATATGAATGCTTACGCCTGGTCTTCCCTAATCACCTTTATTTCCGTTTTTTTCATCGGCGCCGGTGTCTTACTTCACCATCCTGAAGGAAGGGTGAACCGGTCCTTTGCGCTCTTCGCAGGAAGCGTCTTGATCTGGGCCGGCGGCCGGGTGCTTTACCTCACCGCCACGAAGTCTGACCCGGCCCTTTTTTGGGCCCGATTTACGATCGCCGGAACGGTTTTCATTCCGACCTTTTTTCTTCATTTTATTTTTTCTTTTATGAAGCTGCCGGTGAACCGGCCGCTCCTTCTTTCTTATCTCATCTCCCTCTTTCTCTTCGTCACCAACTTGACCCCCTGGATGGTAAAAAGCGTCTCGCTGCGATATCAATCCTCTTACTTTATCGATCCGGGACCGCTTTATCCCTTCCTGATTCTTTTCTTCGCCGTCGATCTTCTGTACGGTTTTAACCTTCTTTTAAGGCGTTACCGGACCACGTCCGGGCTGGAGCGAAAGCAGGTCCGGCTGGTGTTCTGGGCATCGCTGATCGGCTTTACCGGGGGGACCACCAATTTCATGGCCGACTTCAGCATTGAAAGATATTATCTGAGCGCTTACGCCACCTATCTCGTTCCCCTCTTTGCCGCGATGCTCACCTATGCCATCGTGCGTTACCAATTTCTCGATATTGAAATCGTCCTTCAACGGGGGATCGTCTACCTCTTTACCCTGCTCGCGACCGCCATTCCCTTTTTTCTTTTGACCGAATTCTTTCAGAGGGTGCTCTCGCTCCGGGCGGCCAACATTGCGAGCTTCGCCCTCTTCGCCGCCATTCTCCTCTTTTTCTCAAATATAAAACCGCTGACCCAGCAGTGGGTGGAGCGCTCTCTTTTTCGGGAGCGATACGAGCACTTCAAGTCGATTTCAGAGTTCAGTCAGCTCGCCGTCCGCTTCCTCCACCTTGAAGACCTGACCGAGAAATTCTTCGCCGTCTTGATCAAATCGCTCCATCCCTCCTCCCTCTCGATTTTTCTAGCCGACGGGAAGGGAAATTATCAACTGCACCGAACGGTCGGCCACGAAGAAAACTCGATCGATGTCCTGATCCCCGGCGATCACCCGCTGGTCAGACGGCTCGATCGACAGAGAAAAATACTCCTTTTCGAGGAGATCGAGCGCGATGAGAAGGCGAAACCGATCGCCGATCAGATGAAGGATTTAAATAGCAGCCTCGCCATTCCGCTGACCTTTGAAGACCAGCTGATCGGCGTCTGTCACATCGGCCCGAAACAAAATGGGAGTCCCTATTCTCAGTCGGAGCTCTTTATGCTCCAGACCCTCGGCGCGAATGCCTCGGTGGCCTTCAAAAACGCGCAGCTCTTCAGGGAGGTGAGCCGGTACGCGGAGCAGCTCGGCGCCATCAGCCAGGCGATTAATCTGAGCCCTGATGTCGATCAGGTCTTCGACCTTCTCCTCAGAGAAATTCAGAAGTACACCCCGTTCGATTGGGCAAGCATCGCGATCTATAAAGAGGAGGGAGAGGTTCATTTTTATCGGGTCAAAGGGAGAAAGGGAATTCCGCTGCCGCAAAATTACACCTGGCCGATCACCGACTTGAATCTTCTCTCCCGGTTGACGATGAAGCAGGAACCGTTGATCGAACCCGACCTCCTCGAAAAAGAGGCCTCCGAGGCGGAGCGAAAACTCGCCAAAACCGGGGTGCGGTCCTACCTGATTTTGCCGCTCGTCGTCCGGGGAAAATTAATCGGGACGTTGAACCTCTGGAGCGATCAGCCGCTGGCGCGTCCCGCCCAGGCGACCGAGTTTGTCGTTCCGCTCACCTATCACCTCGCCCCTTTCCTTGAGGTCGCTCGGCTTTTTGAAGGAATGCGGCGGGCCAACGAGGCGCTTCGAAACAAGAGCATCGAGCTGGAAGAGTCTCAACGGAGACAGACTCGGTTCTTCTCATTTATCACGCATGAGTTACGAACCCCGATTAATTCGATTATCGGTTACCTCTCTCTGATCATCAACGGAACCTACGGACCGGTAGAGCCCCGCCAGGTCCTTCCGGTGACCCGAACGAAGGAGAATGCTCTGCTGCTCGGCCAGCTCATTAATGATATCCTCGATCTCGCCCAATTCGAAGCGAAAGAAATTGCGATCCATGTCGAAGAGATCGAGCTCGAACCATTTATCAAAAGAGTCGTCGCAAATCTCGAGTCGCTCTTTGCCCAAAAAGAGATTCATCTCAAAATAGACATCGATACGCCTCAAACGATCTACTGCGATCACACCCGCTTGAGGCAGGTCTTTCAAAACCTGCTGAGCAACGCCGCCAAATTTACCGAGAATGGCTTTGTCCATATCACGGCGACCGAGATCGCCGAGCGAAACGGCATCCTGATCCAAATCAGCGATTCGGGGGTCGGAATTGCCGAGCCCGACCTTGCCCACATCTTTGAACCGTTTTGGCAAGGAAAAGGAGAGGCTTCGCGCCAGATAAAAGGGAGCGGGCTCGGCCTGGCCATCGTAAAACGCTCGATCGAAGTGTTGAAGGGAGAGATCAGCGTCTCAAGCCACCTTGGAGAAGGAACCACCTTTAAGATCTTTCTCCCACGCCGGTATCCCGAGGACCAACAAAAGGCGGCCTGATCCGGCTGCACCGTCCCTCACGTCCAAACCGACCGATCGAGGTCGAGAAGGACGCCGATTCAGGCGATCCTTCGGCCGCCGGCCAATCGGAGCACAATCAGCACGAGGGCGGCGACCAATAAAATATGGAGCGCCCCGCCCAACGTATACGAGCCGATGACCCCCAAGAGCCACAACACAAGCAAGATCACAACGATTGTCTCTATCATCTTATCCTCCTTATGTTTATGCTTATGCTCATGTTAAATCACGCTATCCATATATCAGCGGAACAGAATCTGATGACAGTTGTTCCTCTTCTTCTCTATAGTATATTCAATTACGGCAACGCGACGCAATCGAGGGGAGGATCAGCGGACCCTTTTCGTGATCCTTGCACTTGACATTCCTTCCTTCATTTTCTTATGCTGAAAACAGTTTAATCACCCTTTAATAATGATGGACGTCTCAATCGCCGACAAAAAATCATTTGGTGCGAACCGCCGATCGCCTTTCTTAAATAAAGGGGTCTGCGGGGTCATGATCCCGCTTTTTTCGATTCGAAGCGCGGAGAGCTTCGGCGTCGGGGAGATCCTCGATCTCCTCCCCCTCATCGACTGGATGTCGGATCATCATCTCCACCTCTTGCAGATCCTTCCGATTTATGAAACCTCTCCTTATGAGACCAGTCCGTATCAGGCGCTCAGCGGCTTCGCGCTCGATCCGATCTACCTCTCCCTGCTCGCCTGGGACGATTTTAATCAAAGCGAAGCGGCTCACACCCTGACCGCTCCCTCCTTTCAGCAGGAACTCGGCCGCCTGCGCGACAGCAAGGAGATCTGCTATGAGGAGATCCGGGCGCTCAAGGCCCCGCTTCTGGAGCAGAGCTTCGACTCCTTTCTTCGGGAGGAATGGATTAAAAAAAGCGAGCGCGCCCGATTGCTCCAACAGTTCATCGAAAAACATGCAGAATGGCTGAATGATTATGTTCTCTTTCGGCTGCTCAAAGAACAACAGGGATGGCGGTATTGGAAGGAATGGCCCCTTGTTTATCGAGACCGGGATGCGGCGGCGATGCGAGCGCTCGAGCAGAAGAACGAAACGCGCCTTCTCTTTTTTAAATATCTCCAATGGGCACTCTGGGAACAGTGGAAACAGGTCCGGGCGTACGCGCGCGAGAAAAATGTCTTAATGATGGGGGACCTTCCCTTCTTGGTCAGCCAAGACAGCGCCGACATCTGGACCCATCGCGACGCGTTCAGCGCGGTCGACTCGGTCGGCGCCCCCCCCGATGTGTTCAACGACCAAGGACAAGACTGGGGCCTTCCGCTCTTTGATTGGAAAGAAATGGAGCGGAAAGACTTCTTCTGGTGGCGTCTTCGCATCCGCCATGCCCGCGCACTCTTCAACCTGATTCGCCTCGACCATGTGGTCGGATTCTATCGGGTCTGGGTGATCCCGCAGAAGGGGAAACCCTATTTCGAGCCGAGCGAGGAGCCGGAGCAGATTCGGCGCGGCGCGGCGTTTTTAAACGCCATCATCGAAGAAGCGGGTGATTGTATTCCGGTCGCCGAAGATCTCGGCGTCATCCCCGACTTCGTCCGTGAATCGCTCACCGCATTCGGAATCGCCGGGCATAAGATTCTCCGATGGGAGAAAGACGATCTGCGCTATCGTGATCCGAAAGCGTATCCCTTTGTCTCGCTCGCCACCACCGGGACCCATGATACCAGCACCCTCCTTCGCTGGTGGAACGAAATCTCACCGAAAGAGCGGGCCGCTTTTTTGGCGATGCTGAATGGAGAAAACGATTTCTCCCCAGCCGATCCATTTTCGGAACGCCTCCATCAGGCGATCCTGGCCCGACTTCTCGATGCAGGCTCGGGCCTGGTGGTTTTTCCGATTCAAGATATTTTGGGGCTGCCGGACCAGATCAATATCCCCGCCACCGTCGGCCGCCATAATTGGCGCTTCCGCCTCCCCTCCCCCTTACGAGAGCTCCAGCACACTTCCCCCTTCAAAGAGCAGCTCGAAAGCCTCAAATCCTTCATCGACCGCCATGACCGCTGGCACGGCGGCGAACGGCAAATCTCCCCTTCCTCAGCCGAATAAGAGAACGGCGCGTCTAGGGCCTTGAACCCCTGCGTCTGTTTTCAGAATGAGACCTATTCTCGACCGCTTCAGGTGGACGGTTCGATCTCCCAGAAGATGGAGCGGGTGCGCGTGCGCAGACGCGCTCACCTTGCAGGGTCGCGCAGCATTCGACCGCCGAGGGAGCGGGGTTCACCCCGGCGGGCAGGCGCCGGCGGATGGACGGCAAAGAAGCCCGGCGCCGAGGTGCCGGCCCCGACTCCTCTCCGCCGCAATCCGACGTGGGCCGGGCGCGGGCCGGCTCTTGACATCCCCCGGGACCTTCCTGTACATTGGCAGAAAATAAACCGACCGGTCAGTTTTTATGGGCGCCAAGGGCGACGAAACGAAAAGAAAGATACTTGAAACCGCGTGCGACCTGTTTTATTTAAGAGGGTACCACGGCACGAGTATTGACGATATTCTTAAGGCGTGCCGGGTGAAAAAGGGGAATCTCTACTTTCATTTCAAGAGCAAGGAGGCGCTCGGGCTGTCCGTCATCGATATGTACGGGTCGGTGATGATTCCGTTTTTCCAGGAGACGCTCCGCGGAAAGGGAAGCGCGCTAAGCCGCCTTTTCGGGCTCTTTCAAGCGCAGGAAAGACGCTTAAAAAGCGCCCGGTTCAAAGGGGGCTGCCCGCTGGGGAATCTCGCCCTTGAATTGGCCGATCATCACGACGGCTTTCGACGGAAGCTCGATGCCATTTTTGACGCCTGGGCGCGAGAGGTGGAACAGCTCTTAAAAGAGGCACAGAAGGAAGGGGAGATCAAAAAATCGGTCGATCCGAAACAGATGGCCACCTTCGTCGTCGCGGTTTTGGAAGGGGGGATCCTTCTGGCAAAAACCAAAAAGTCGGGGCAGGTTTATCGGCATTGCATGAAAAGTCTGGAATGCCTCATTAGAGGCCCCGGAATTCGCTGACGCAATGAACGGATCTACGCGAGGGGAGGAGGAATACAATGGAATGTCCACGCTGCAAAAGTGTCATGATTGAAGAGCGATTTCAAGATTTGGCCGACGATACAGGGGTCATCCATTTCTTCGGCTACCGCTGTCTCTCCTGCGGAGAGATTCTCGATCCGGTGATTGCTTACAACAGAACCCACCCGACTCGACCTCTACAGGGAAGAGGAAGACACGTCAAGGTGGCCGCTTGACCGGTCCGTCCGCAGTGCCATTTGCCGCCGTTCGATCCGTCGAACGATCTTGAATTCGACGCGCCTGCCGGGCGCGCGATCCGGCCCGGATCCCCGTCGTTGCGCCTCTCCGATGATGCGGTTCGAGGGTGGATCTAAAGAATCTCGCCGAGATTGCCAACACTGCAATTATGATTGACAAGTTTCCGACAAGAAGGGTAGGCTTTATTTATACCCTATGCCAGGAAACCGATGGACGAGACCCTTCCGATCATCAATCGGACGATTCGAGGCCGCGGGAGCGCCGACAATCCTCCGAACCGGTTTGAGACCCTTCACCGGATCTGTGAGGAGGAGGCCGGCGCGCGCGCACCGGCAACGGAGTTCATCCGGGATACCTCCCGGACGATCATCGCATACAACAACAGCCCCGATGTTGGCTTCGATGCGAGCCTGAATCCTTATCGGGGATGCGAGCATGGATGCGCCTACTGCTACGCGCGGCCGACGCACGAGTACCTCGGTTACTCCGCCGGTCTCGATTTCGAGACGAAGATCATGGTAAAGGAAGACGCGCCGCTTCTGCTGCGGAAAGAGCTTGAACAGAAGAAGTGGAAGCCGCAAGTGCTCGCGATGAGCGGGGTGACCGATCCGTATCAGCCGATCGAAGGAAAGCTTCAGCTGACCCGTCGATGTCTGGAGGTCCTTCTCGAGTTCAGAAACCCGGTGGTCCTCATTACGAAAAACCGGCGGGTCGTTCGCGACCTCGATCTGTTGTCCGCCCTCGCGCAACATCGAGCGGCGGCGGTCTTTTTATCGATCACGACGCTCGACGCGGATCTCTGCCACGTCCTGGAGCCGAGAACCTCGCCCCCCGAGAAGAAGCTTGAAGCGCTTTCGATCTTGGCCGCAGGGGGGATTCCCTGCGGGGTGCTCGTCGCGCCGGTCATTCCCGGTCTGACCGACCACGAAATTCCAAACATCATCGGCGCGGCGGTAAAAGCGGGCGCCCGCTTTGCCGGAATGGTTCCGCTTCGCCTTCCCTACGCGGTCGCCCCTCTTTTCGAGGCGTGGCTCGAGAGACACTTTCCCGACCGAAAGAACAAGGTACTCCATCGGATTCAATCGGTGCGCGGCGGAAAACTGAACGACCCTCAGTTCAACTCCCGAATGGAGGGAGAGGGAATTTTTGCAGCGCAGATTCGCAATCTGTTTGAGATGACGTGTCGCAAAAACGGGATAGCGGGCCGAGGGCCGGCGCTCTCGACCGATGCGTTTCGTTCCTCTCAGCCGCTGCAGCAAACTCTTTTTTGAGGGATTTTTTCTATTTTTTTCTTGAAAGATGAATGAAAATCTTGTAGGCTCTCAAGCGTTCCGAAAGATCCTGCTTGATGGCGTTGGTAGAAAGGGAGGGGCTTTTGAAAAAACTCTGGTTAGAATTGGATATCTCTGGAACACTCGGCGATGATGCTTGGATTGATATCGAACAGCCGAAAGGATTTGTAGAAGGGGCCGTCGTCAACGATCCGTCGCAGCCTTGCAGTCATTCGATTGATCAACCTCATGCAGAGGGAGAATGGCGAGAAGTGCGGGTGTCGGTTGAAGACCTACATGCGGAAGATGCGATGCGTTTTTACAAAGAAAAGGAGCGGATCCTTTCTGTCGAGGTTGAAGATTGAGAAAGAGGCGCACCCCTCCTGATCATGATGTAGCCCACCTCTTCACTACTGCTTAACAAAGTAGTAGTTCCGATAAAAAATAAGCTCGTTAATCGATTCGCGAATATCGTCTAAGGCGAGATGATTACCTTTCTTCATGGGCGGCGGGGGTCCGTTTGGATACCACCGCCGGACCAATTCCTTTACCGTGCTGACATCGATATTCCGGTAATGGAGGTAGTTGAACAAGGTCGGCATATAGCGCTCGAGAAAGCGCCGATCATGCCCGATGGAATTTCCACACAACGGGGACGTTCGCTCGGGACAGTAATGACGGATGAACTCGATCGTCGACTCCTCCGCCTGCCGCATCGAAATCGTTGAGGACTGCACCCGCTTGAGCAGACCCGATTTCGTATGCGTGTCGCGACTCCACTTCTCCATCGTGCTGAGCGCTTCCGGACCTTCACCGATCGCGATCGACGGCCCTTCCGCCATGATGTTCAACTGGCTGTCGGTGATAATCGTCGCGATCTCGATAATCGTGCAGCGGTCCGGGTCGAGCCCGGTCATTTCAAGGTCCAGCCAAACCAAATTCGAATCATTCTGAAAATGCGACACCGAACCTCCTCTTGTTTTCCTAAGACTTAACGTATTCACACCGAACTGTCAAGAAAAAGCGCCGGGTTCTTCAGCCTCTTTCGGCGATCAGGTTCAGCCAGCGGCCTCTTCGCTCCTGATGGCGGACCGTCTTCAGAAAGAGGATCTTCCATCCGGCTTTTCGGACCGCCTCCGCCAACGCTTCTTTCTCCCAATAAGAAAAATACCTTCCTGGAATCCACCCTTGACGCAGCGGACCCTCCCCGCTTCCATGGGCAAAGGTCGCCGCCAGCGTTCCGCCGCGGTGCGTCAGCGCTCTCGCCGCGGACAGCACACCCTGGAGTCTTTTTTTCGGAAGATGGATCAGCGAAGCGGCCGCCCAGAGGCCGTCGAACGTGTCGATGCGAAAGGGCAGCGCCTCGAAATCGGCCTGCACCAGGGAGAGCCGGCGCGAATGCCGGCGGGCGCGAAGGAGAAACGGCCAGGTGCCGTCGACACCGACCGGACGGAATCCGACGCTCCGAAGATAACGGCTGTCTTGGGCCGGCCCACATCCGAGATCGAGAAGCCGCGCTCCCTCCGGAAGCGCCCGCGCCCAGACCTCGAGGAGAGGGGGAATGCGGTATTTTCTGCGGTCCCATTCCGCAAGATAGAGATCGGCCTGCGCCGTGTAGGCCGCCAGCGTATCCCACTTTTGATTGTCCTCTCTTTTTTTTCTCTCTTGCTTTAGGGGAGGAGATTGCATTATTTTGCCTCTATCCGATGAAAACCTTTTAAACCATGAGTCCCATCAAAATGAAAGAAGAAGAGGAACCGGTAGACGAACGAGACCCGAAGGCCGCAAACGACCGGCGCCTCCCCTTCTCGGCCGATCCGGCGGCCGCCCCGCCGTCGGACGGAGAGCCGCCGGAAAATCCGGCCGGGGGGAGGACGCTCATCGTCGACTCATCCGATCCGGGCGCCTTTCCGAGGCCGAGCGCCGCGCTCAAAGAGGCGCGGGCGGAGGATCAGGTTTTCGTTCGGCCCGGCCTCTATGAGGATAAGATTTTCCTAACGCACAAACCGGTCCGGCTGATCGGCGCCGGGCTCGATCAGGTCCAAATCTTCAGCCGCCGCGGCGGGCCGCTCTATCTGCAACATCTTCCGGAGGGGCTGATCAGCGGCATGACCTTTCGATACATCGGCAGCGATCCCCATTCGGCGATCAACATCCTCGACTCGGTCTGCACCCTCACCCGGTGCCGGATCATGGAAGGGGTCCTCTCCGGCATTGTGATCTACGGTCCGCAATGCCGTCCGACGCTCATCGAGAACGAGGTCTGCTTCAACCGCGAATCGGGGATCTTCATCTTCGCCGGGGCCCGTCCGTATCTCTCTAAAAATGAATGTTACGCCAACCACCACTTCAGCATCGCCGTCCGAGACCCGGAGAGCCGGCCCGATCTGGTCCGCAATCTCTGCCGGAACAACATGCTCAGCGGCATGCTGATGTTTTATCATGCCGAGGCGATGGTCCTGGAAAATGTCTGCCGCGACAATCAACATTGGGGGTTCGTCACAACGCCGGAGTGCGATACCACCCCCGACCGGGAGGCGCTCCCGACCGCCAACACCTTTCTCCCCAACCCGCGCGGGCCGCTGGTCGTGACCGAAGAGCCGCTCGCCGAAATCGGCCGTTAACCGCTCACCCTCTTTCATTAACGCTTCCGAATCCACTGAATCAGCTGCTCGCCCCGTAAAAGGATCGCCTCGGAGCGCTCGGAGAATAAAATCCCCGCCAAGATCAGTGCGCCCCCCACCATCCCCCTTCCCCCCATTCTCTCTCCAAGATAAAAAAATCCGAGGAGCGCCGCCCAGAGCGGCTCGAGCGAAAAAAGAAGCGCCGCCCGGGTCGGCGTCGTGTCGCGCTGATACCGGGTCTGAATATAGCCGGTGACGACCGTCGCCAAAACGGCGGTGTAGCCGAGCGCGATCCAGACGGCGGGAGTCGGCCGAAAGCGGGGGACTTCCAGAAGAAAAAGGGTCGCCCAGCCATACAGCGCCGGCCCGAGGATCTGGAAAAAGGTCAGCAGCAGGGGATCATGGCGCCGGGTCGTCCAATCGAGCAAGACGATAAAGAGGCCGAAATCGAGCGCGCAGAAAAAGGTGAAGAGATCCCCCCGGTTTAAGGCCCCTCCCGCCGGCGCCGTCAGAAGCCAGAGACCGACGCAGACGATCAGCACGCCGATCAGGCTCGCCCCTCTTGGACGCCGCTTTAGAATCAGAAACTGAAAGAGGGGGGTAAAGACGACCATCAGGGTGGTGATGAAAGCCGAGTTCGATGCGGTGGTTTCGGCCAGACCGGCCGTCTGAAGGAGAAAGCCGAGAAAAACGAGAAACCCCAGAATGAAGCCCCACAGGAATGTCTTGCGGTCGGTCTTCAGTGCGGCGCGAAGACAAAACGGGAGAAGCACCAGGGTGGCCAGGGTAAATCGGAGCGCGATCATCAGGAGTGGAGAGATGTCGGCCAGACCGGCCTTGATGATGACGAAGGTTCCCCCCCAAATAAAGGTCGTGGCAAAGAGGAGCCACTCCGCCTTTCCCCGCGCCGTCACGATCGAGACATCCTCTGCGGTCGCTTGATTAAACTTGAAAGCCCCCTCCCTACAAACAGGGTCCGATTGCTCACGAAAGGCGTAAGAGCCGGCTTCGTCGCGAATCGATCAGGTCGCTCAAGGGGCTCTTATAGCCGCCGAACTCCTGGATCTCCTTCAGCAGCGGAACATGCTCGATCGGTTCGTCATCGTTGCGCTGCCAAGAGAGGGTACAGCGGGCGGCCGCTTGCCTGAGCGTCTCAACCAAGGAGGTTCCCCCCTTCCAGCCGGCCGCGTCGGAGGCGGAGCAGTGAAAGAGAATCCGCTTTTCGAGATCGGTCTTGTTAAAGAGGATCTCCTTGAGGGCCTCCGGAGACGAGCGCCCGGGTGCGTCGAGAATGATCCGGATCCGGTCTCGCTCCGACCCGTTTTTGAGAGAGTAGAGCTGAAGCGTTCCCTCTTCAACCAACGCGCGGAGCTGTTCGATCACCGTCTTCACCAAAACACCGGGAGGGAGGGAGTGAATCGAGAGACGCGTCCGGGCCCCTTCCATTTCGGTTTGGACATCGGCTCGGAGGACCAGATCGCCTCTTCCATTTGCATAGAGGGACCGAATCGCCTCCGGACCCCCGACCACGCCGGCGGAGGCAAAGTCGGGGCCGGGAATAAACTCCATCAACGTCTCGAGAGGGAGGGTCGGCTCCTGCCGGACCTGCTCAAACGCCGTCCAAAGCTCTTCCAGATGATGCGCCGGAATCTGCGTCCCGTCGGGGAGGATCGCCCCGTTGAGCAGGGAGAGGGGAAGAAGCGGCGGCTTCCCGACCGGCATGACGATATGAGAAAAGCGCGACAGCCGAACCTCCATATACTCCGGTCCCTGCGGCACCTCATCGTGCGAATCGCCATACATCCCGCGCAGCTCGAATTGGGGGTAGCGGCAGCGCCATGGAAGCCCCATCTGCTGGATCATTCGATAAGCATAGCCGATACTCCGGGGCGGATAAGATTCGATCGGTTCGACATTCGCGCTCAGGTTATCGGAATCGTATTCGAAGTCGCTCTCATCCATCTTCCAATCTTGCAACGCCAAGACCCGGAGGATGTCCTTCGCATTAATGAATACCCGGTCGTTCGCCGCCTCCGCCCGACAGATATCGATCAGCCGCCGCTGCAGCGCCGTCAACCCATCCAAAAAAAGAAAACCCTCCATACTCCCCCCTTGCATGTTCCCCCCTTGTTGAAACCCAATTCGAAGAGGCTATTCTATCTCACTCCCTTTTCCCTTGTCATGCCCTTTCTTCGCACCCTTCCCTAAAACGAGAGGAAACAGCAGGAAAGAGGCTGCCCCGGTAGGACGGTCCGGGGCGGATGCTCGATCCACTCTTCATTTGAAGCCAACCCCCGACTGTGGTATAAAAGAAGATCCAAATCGGAGCCTCTCCTTGAACTTCTGGAACACCACCCCCAAACCGATCATCGCCCTCTCTCCCATGGACGGCGTCACCGACGCCTGCTTCCGCCGGATTGTCGCCACCCACGGCCGTCCCGATTTAATTGTGACAGAGTTCACCAGCGTCGAGGGAATTCTCCATGGCGCGGAGAGCGAGCTCGGCGGGTTGATCTTCGATGACGTCGAGCGGCCGATCGTGGCACAGATCTATGGCGCCAGACCCGAGTCGTTTTACGCCATCGCACAGCTCGTCTGTGAGCTCGGCTTCGACGGCGTCGACATCAACATGGGCTGCCCGGCGAAAGCGGTCTCCTCCCGCGGCTGCGGCGCCGGCCTGATTAAAGACCCTGCCCGCGCCAAGGCCATTTTGCAAGCGGCGCGGGCCGGCATCGCAGATTGGGTCGACGGCGCGCCACTCGCCCTTCTCGGAATGCAGCCTAAAATAGAAGCATGGCTCTTAACCAGAAAAGCGGCGGGGCAATCCCCTCCGGCGGCGCGGCGGCCCCTCCCGATCTCGGTCAAAACCCGGCTTGGGGTCGACCGGATCGTCATCGAGGAATGGGTCGAGCAACTCCTCGAAGAAAAACCGGCGGCGATTTCAATCCACGGCCGGACCCTGAACCAGGGCTATCGCGGCGCAGCCGACTGGGGGGCCATCGGCCGGGCCGCCGCCACCGCGCGCGGCTCCGGAACGTTGATCTTGGGAAACGGCGACCTTCGATCATTGAACGAGGCGGCCCGGCGCATTCAGGAAAGCGGCGTCGACGGGGTCCTCATCGGCCGAGCGGCCCTCGGCAATCCTTGGATCTTTAAATACAAGTCGGCCCTGCGCGCCGCGCTGTCGGAGGAACTTCTCCAGCCGATCGCGGAATCTCCGGCCTCCCCTTTGGAACGACTTCATGCTGCGCTGGAGCATGCCCGTCTCTTTCAGGAAATCCGTCTCCCCTCCCGGTTCGCCGAGATGCGAAAACACCTCGGCTGGTACTGCAAGGGCTTCCCCGGCGCCAGCCAATTACGCGAGAAGCTGGTGCGGGTTCGGAGCGCCGATGAAGTCGAGGCGCTCCTCTCCCCCTTTGTCAGCGAAGTCTCCTGTCGATGACCTCCGATTCGGGCCGGACGCGAGCGATCGTTCTCGCCTCCACGTCGCCCCGCCGAAAAGAGATCCTCACCCTCCTTGGGCTTCCCTTCCAAACCGTCTCCCCCCGCTTTGAGGAGATCCTAAGCGCCCACCGGTCGATCATGGAAGAGGTGACGGCGTTCGCCGAAGGAAAAGCGCGATCGGTGCTGGACGAATTTCCGGAGAGCATTCTCATCGGAAGCGACACCCTCATCGACTGTGAGGGGAAAAAGATCGGAAAACCGCGCGACACCGAAGAGGCGAAACAGATCTTGCAGCTTTTGAGTGGACGGACGCATCGGATCTGGACCGCCGTCTGCCTGATCGACCCGCTTCAGCCTCCGGCGCAAATGGCAGTCGAGACGATCGATGTCACCCTTAAGCCGATGAAGACGGCGGAGATCGAGGCGTATGTCGCCACCGGCGAGCCGCTCGACAAGGCGGGGGCCTACTCTCTGCAAGGTGAAGGACGTCGATTCATTGAACGGTTGGAGGGGGATTATCTTGCCGCCGTTGGGCTGCCGCTCAGGCCGATCGTCTCCTTTTTGCAGAGTCGGCGGATCGCCGTTCCCCTCGATCCGGAGCGACTCTATCGGGAAAAAACGTTCATGAACTGGAAGACCTTTTAAGACCGATCAGGAGAACCCCTTGGGGGGGTGCAAATCGATTTTTTCTGTGTTATAGTAACGACTAAGGAAAGGCGACACACCTTTCCAAGTCCCCGGCGGTTTTACGCATGGGGGGGCGACTCTCCGGGCGGCAATCGGCGTGCCCTTCGGAGGGGGGACGGGGTCTGGGCCCTGTCGATGTGCGGCGCGCCGGTGGAAGGAGGTGGTCCAGTGGGCAGTATGAACCCTACGGCATGTGAGGTGGCGGCGTCCTGATAGACGCGTCACGCCTAACAGTTGGTCGATGCTAGGGACGCAGGTCCCCGGCGCCACCGAACCCGGAAGCGCGGAAGCTGTAGCCGCATTAAGATCGCAAGATCTGCTTCCGGGTTTCTTTTTTAAGCGCCTGAACGTCACCCCTTCATCCGGCTTTGCTTACCTTTCTTTTTTCCCTCACATTCTTGATGCCAAGAGGGTCCGAATCGATGTATAATAAGTTGAATACAAGCCTTTGAGGAGGTTGTCATGAGCGATGAGAAAGAGAAAGAAGAGAAATCAGATAAGAAGCCTGAAGTAAAGAAACCCGAAGAGAAAAAAGAAGCAACCCACATCCCCCTTCGATTAATTCGAAACGACAGCGAGGAACTCGAAGAAGACCTCCGCGAGATGTTCGATGAGGACAAGGTCGTCCATCGCCAAGGGGGCAGCGAGCCCGAAGCCGACTAACGCCGGACGGCGATACCTGCCCGAAGGCGATAAACCCTCCATCCTCACCTTTTTCTTTAACTTTTTCGAACAAGATCGTTCGAACAAGATCCTATTGAACCCCTCCCTGTCTCTTGCCCGACACCCCTCTTTGTATGACATCGAGAGGGCCCTGAGCCGATCCCCTTGTTTGCCTTTCCCCTGATTTGCTACGATAGTCATAGATGGTAATGAACGCGTCGCAAAACGGCACCTCAGAACGTCCGATGGTCGATCCGATGCTTAGAGACTCCCGAGGGTCCTCCTCCGTGGGGTCGGCTAAAAGACGCTGAAGGGGCCAATAGAGGTTTGGAGAGATCGTATGAAGAGATGGTTTTTAGATGAACCGCGGGCTTTCATCCCGGCCTTGCTCCTTTTGGTATGGCTTGGGACAACGGTCGCCTGGGGAGAGGTGGCCGCCCAGACGGCGCCGAACGCAACCCCTTCCATAGAGCGCAATGGCGATCCGTCCAATCCGGAATCGAACAGTGCACCGACACCGCCTCCAAAAAGCCAAATCCACGGATGGTTTAATCGGTCCGGCGCTGGACTTCTTCTCTCCCTGACCCCCTTTGCGACCGGAGTGACCCTTCTGATCCTCCTCTTAATCCTGCTCTCTCCCCTTCTGATCCGGGCATTGACGCGGGAGAGAGGTTATTTTAGAGCCGTTCCTTACACACGGCAGAGGAGGTTTTCATGATTTCTGGAAGAGCGCTGATTGGAAGGCCGATCTACTCCTTGGACCGGGGCGAGAAGATCGGTGAAGTCAAAAATCTGATCCTCGATCCGAGCCAACGAAAGGTGATCGGCCTGGTTCTGAAGGAAGGGGGGCTTCTCCGAAAGCCGCAGATCATCCCCTTTGAAAACGTCGAAAACATCGGTCCGGATGCGATCGTTCTAAAAAGAGGACGGCCGATCGGAACATCGGAGCCGTTCGATCCCCAGTTCTTAAAGGAAAGCTTTAATCTGACCGGCAAAAAGGTGATGTCCGAGAAAGGACACGATTTAGGGACGGTTTATGATCTGGAGATCGACGCGCAGACCGGCGAGGTGCTCGGCGTCGATATCACCCAGGGTCTCTTTCAAGACACGGCTGAGGGCAAAAAATATCTCGACTACGGCCATATTAAGCAGATCGGCCGACATGCCGTCGTCATCTCGGAAGAAGGACTCGGAGCCGTTTCCACACAAAAAGGGGGGCTGGCCGCCACTTATCAAAATATAAAAGAGGCCGGCGCCGAGTCTCTCGAGCGGGCCCGGGGGAGATCGGGTTTGTGGGGCACCACGGCTCGGGAGAAAAAGGACTCCTGGGGAAAATCGGCCCAGGAGCAGATTGAACAGCTCCGGATCCGGAGCCAATCGGGATTCGAGCGGGGCCGAAGAAACGCCTCCCGTTTCCAGGGGGCCCTCTCGGAGGAGTTGGAAAGAATCCGGCTCAAGACAGAGGCCTATTTTGCTTGGCTTCACGAGCGGAGATTGCATTATCGGATCAAGGAGGCGGTCGGCCGCAGGGTCGCCCGAACCATCCTCGATCCGTTGGACAATGTGATCTTGCAACAAGGCGAGATGATCACCTATCGTGCAGTGCAGCAGGCGAAGGAATCGGATATGTTGGATGTCTTGCTCGATTCCGTCGTCAAAGAAAATTTCTTTGCGCTCCGGCGCAAGGAAACGGAGTCGGCCTCGGCGGAGGTTTTCTCGAAAAGACCTTCCCCTCCGACACAGAAAGAGGACCGGCTCCAAAGAAGCGCTTGATCATCGAAAGGAGAGACAATGAGATACTTTGTCGCGTGGCTTTTAGGAGTTCCCTTTAGTCTCATTTTGATCTGGCTATTGCTGACCCGGGTTTTTTAATCTCAGCGGCAGATCTATAAAAGCAGGAGAGACAGGGAATCAAGAAGGCAGCGAAGCGGGCCATTCGGCCCGCTTCTTTTTTTTAAACGACCCACTCGCCGAAGATATATCCTGAAAAGATAGAGACGAGCGGCCAAACAAAGCGCCGCATCATTCCGAACGGATCGAAGAAAACCAGAACCATCAAAAAGAACATTCCATAAGGCTCCATCCGGCCGATCAGTCGCGATTGTCGATCCGGCAAGATGCCGACCAAGACCCGTCCGCCGTCGAGCGGAGGGATGGGAATCAGATTAAAGACCATCAACAAGATATTAATATCGACCGAAAATCGGAGCATTAAAAGCAGCGGAACCAAAATCGAAGAGATCAACCCGTCCGAGCCGGAGAAATTTCCACCTGCCAACGTATGTAGCTGAGGATAGAGGAGGAGGATCGCCCGATAGAGGATGCCGCTGACAATGGCGAGAAGCAGGTTCATCCCCGGGCCGGCGACCGCCACCCAGGCCATGTCTTGTTTCGGCCGGCGGAGATTGAGGGCATTGACCGGCACCGGCTTGGCATAGCCGAAGATAAAACCGGTCGTCACAAAAAGAAGCATCGGGATGATGATCGTCCCGAAAAGGTCGGTGTGGATCCAGGGATTGAGCGTAATCCGTCCCAGCATCCGGGCGGTGGCATCCCCTTTCTTATCGGCCACCCATGCATGCGCCGCCTCATGCAGGGTAATGGCAAAGAGAAGCGGCAGCGCCATGATCGAAATCTGCTGAATGATATGGTTCACGCCGTGATTTCTCCTTCTCCCCGAATTTCGACCAACACCTCATCGGGGTTGACGCGGTCTCCCTCGGAGACATAGATTGCTTTGACCTCCCCTGCGATCGGAGTATGAACTTCACTCTGCATCTTCATCGCTTCTACGATCAAAACGGTCTGGCCCGCCTTCACCCGATCGCCGACCTTCACCTTAATCCCGACGACCGCCCCCGGCATCGGGGTCGTCACATCCCCCTCATGCGCCGCCTTCGGACGGGTCGAGCGTCCCCCCGCCTTCGCGTCAATCCGCCCCTCGGCGCTCGGGACGACCTCCAAGAGCGACTCGACCATCACCTCTTCCAGCTGTCCGTCGATGTAGATGAAGTACGGTCGCCCCCCTTCCGCAGGATGTCCCATTCCTCCGACCTTCACATGGAAAGTTTCTCCGTGCACCTTGACGTTGTACTCGCTGGGGGCCAGTAAAGGGGAGGGGGCTGGCACGGCGGCGAGGGGCTTCTCTTTACTTGGGGTCTCGGCCTTACTCATAAGATCGGTCTTCTTTGCAAAAAAGTCAAGTGCCACTTTAGGAAAGAGGGTATAGGTAATCAGGTCCTCAATCTCCTGCGAGACCCCCTTCATTTCGGTTCGGGCGCGGTCGAGCTCCGGCTCAATCAGGTCGGCCGGCCGGCCGGTGACCACCTCTTCCTCCCCGATCGCCCGCTTCCGGACCTGCTCGTTGACCACCCCCGACGGCTTTCCGTAAAGCCCCTTGAGATAGTTTTTGGTCTCGGTGGTAATCACCTTGTAGCGCTCGCCGGTCAAGACATTCAGGGTCGCCTGGGTTCCGACGATCTGGCTGGTCGGCGTGACCAACGGGGGAAAACCGAAATCTTCACGGACCTTCGGGACCTCCTGCAGCACCTCGTTCATCCGGTGGAGCGCCTTCTGCTCGGAGAGCTGCAGCGCCATGTTGGAGATCATCCCCCCCGGCACTTGATAGATCAAGACATGCGGATCGACGCCGGTGTAATCGGACTCGAACTCTTTATATTTCTTTCGAACCACTTTGAAGTAGTCGGCGATCTCCGCCAGAATCACGAGGTCAAAACCGGGATCGTATTCCGTCCCGCGGAGCACATTGACGATCGTCTCGACCGGCGGATGGGAGGTCCCGGAGGCCATCGACGAGATCGCGGTATCGATGATATCGACCCCCGCCTCCATCGCTTTGAGATAGGTCGAGAGGGCCATCGCGCTGGTGTCGTGGCTGTGGAGGTGGATCGGCACGCTGACCGCCCGCTTCATCTTGGTGATCAGATCATACGCGGCATAGGGGGAGAGGAGCCCCGCCATGTCTTTGATGCAGATCGCATCGGAGCCCATGTCTTCCAGCCGTTTCGACATCTCGACGAAGAGATCGTTGTTATGGACCGGGCTGAGGGTATAACAGAGCGTCCCTTCGACCTTCCCCCCATATTTGAGCGTCGCCTTGACCGCGGCCTTCAAGTTTCTGAGGTCATTTAAGGCGTCGAAGATCCGAAGGATGTTAATGCCGTTGGCGATGGCCCGCTCGACGAATCGCTCGACGACGTCATCGGCATAATGCCGGTATCCGACCAGGTTCTGGCCGCGAAGAAGCATCTGGAACGGCGTCCGCGGCATCAACTTTTTCAGCTGGCGAACCCGCTCCCACGGATCTTCACGAAGATACCGGATGGCGGCATCAAACGTCGCCCCCCCCCACATCTCCACGGAGGCATATCCGACCTGATCGATTTTCGGCGCAATCGGGAGCATGTCTTCGGTCCGCAGTCGGGTCGCGATCAGCGACTGATGTCCGTCGCGCAAGGTGGTGTCCATAATTCGAATCGGCTTAGGTTTCGCAGTCGGCGGCATGGCTCTCCTTCATCTCTTCGAATGGGCGGCGATCACCGCGGCGATGGCGGCCACTTTGTCCATTCGGTTGTACTCGGTTTCGATATTTAACTTTTCGATATGCGATTCGATATAGGTGGTGTCGAACCGGCCGGTCCGAAAATCGGGGTCCTCCATGATCCGTTTGTAGAAGGGAATCGTCGTTTTGACCCCCCGGATCACATACTCATCGAGCGCCCGGCGCATCCGCTGCACCGCCCCGTCCCAGGTGCGGGCCCGGACGGTGAGCTTGGCCAGAAGCGAGTCATAGTAGGGGGGGACCACATATCCCGAATAAACATTTCCGTCGATTCGGACGCCGATGCCCCCCGGCGAATAATAGGCGGTGATCTTTCCCGGGGTCGGGACAAAATTCTTCTGAGGGTCTTCGGCGTTGATCCGGCATTCGATCGCATGCCCTCTTAAGAAGATCTCTTCCTGCCGAAGGGAGACCGGCTCCCCCGCCGCAATCCGGATCATCTCCTTCACGATATCGACGCCGGTGATCTCCTCGGTGACGGTGTGCTCCACCTGAATCCGCGTGTTCATCTCCAGAAAATAGTAGCGGCCTCTGGTATCGACCAAAAATTCGATCGTTCCGGCGCTGGTATAATTCACCGACCGCGCCGCGGCCACCGCCGCTTCCCCCATCTCCCGACGAAGCCGCTCGTCCAATAAAAGCGACGGGGCGATCTCGATCAGCTTCTGATGCCGCCGCTGGATGGAGCAATCGCGCTCGCCGAGGTGAATCACATTCCCGTGTCGATCGGCCAAAATTTGGAATTCGATGTGGTGGGGGGCATGGATGTATTTCTCCAGATAGACGGCGTCTTTTCCGAAGGCCGCTTTCGCCTCCGCCTGTGCGATCGGGAAGAATTTTTTCAGCTCCTCCCCTTCCTTGCAGATCCGAAGGCCGCGCCCCCCTCCGCCGGCCGAGGCCTTCAGCATCACCGGATAGCCGATCTCCTCGGCAAATCGGACGGCATCCGCCAAAGAAGTAATCGGCTCGATCAGGCCTGGGACGATCGGAACGCCGATCTCCTTCATCTTCTGTCGCGCGGAGACCTTGTCCCCCATCGCGCGGATCGCGGAAGCCGGCGGCCCGATAAAGGCCAAGCCGCTCTCTTGGCAGGCTTGAGCGAATTCGGCGTTTTCCGCCAAGAATCCATAGCCGGGATGGATCGCATCGACCCCTTTTTGCTTGGCGAGATCGATAATGCGGTAGATATTGAGATATCCTTCGATCGGACCGGGGCCGACCAGGCACGACTCATCGGCCTTTTTCACATAGAGGGTGGTCGCGTCGGCCTCCGAGTGGATCGCAACGGTTGGGATCGAGAGCTCTTTGCAGGCCCGGATGATCCGAAGGGCGATCTCCCCTCGATTGGCAATCAGCACTTTTTTAAACATAGATCCTCGGAGATAGGAGGGTTAATTCAGCTGTACCAGCTTTCCTCGCTGCACTTGAATTAAAAACGGTTTCTTGACCGCCTCTCCATCCCGTATTTCGGCGATGAATCCCGAAACACCGGGGAAGTCTTTTGTCTTTGCAAGCATCGTCTTCACGTCGCGGGGGGTCAGCGCGCCCCCCTCCAGCGTCGCCAAGATCAGATGGGTCGCATCGAAGGCCTGGGCTGCGAAGAGATCGGGCTCCTGTTGAAATTTTGCTCGGTACTGTGCGACGAATTTACGAATCGCCGGGTCGACACTCTCCAAGAAAAAGCCATCGACAAAGGTGGCTCCTTCGGCGTAAGAGCCGACCAACTTCAAAAACTCCGGGGTATCCCACCCGCTCGTCCCTAAAAGGGGAATGTCTCGGATATTGTGGAAGGCGAGCTGGGGGATCATCAATCCCGCCTTGTCGGCATCCCCCGGCAGAAAGATCGCATCGAAACCGGGGAAATAGGTCAGCTCCTTTTTTTTCCTCCCCTCCTGAACGACCTCCGCGACCCCGTTCTTTTTAAGATCGGCCTCCTTCATGCGGCGGATCGTCGGGGAGAAATCGGTGTCGCTCAACGAATACGGCTCGGCATGGACGATCTCTCCTCCCAACCGGCCGACCTCTTCGGAAAAACACTTCGCCCATTCTTTCCCAGCACTCTCATTCGGAAAAAGGATGGCAAAACGCTTGAGATTCATTCCGGTGACGGCATGAGCGGCGATCGCACGGCACTGGAAACGGGAGGTCATCGCATTTCTGAAAACCGATTTTCCGAGGGAGGCGAGCCGAGAAGAGGTCGCCCCCGGCGTGATGAGCGCAAGATCGGTTTTTTCGATGACCGGCACCATCCGATCGACCTCTTTGCTGAGAAGAGGACCGACCAGGGCCACGGGGCGGAAATCATCCAGCCACTGCTCCAGCGCGCTGACCGAGCGGGACGGCTCTTCGTCGAGGTCTCTAACGACCACCCCGACGGAGGCCCCCGGCAGCAGCTCTTTAAACTGCTGGACCGCCAGCTGGGCGCCGTTCAGCGCATTGTTTCCATACGGGGCCAATTTTCCCGACAGGGGGAGGACCACCCCGATGAGATATCGATTCGCCTTGATCTTCTCGCGGACCTGGGTGGAAAGACGTCTTGCTTCGGTCGAAAAGGGATGGTTCGGAAAAGTGGAGAGCAACCGCTTGATCTCCCGCTCCTCACGGTAGTAATCGCCGCGGCCGTCATAAAGCGCAATCAGACGGACGAGCGCTTCGTCGGCCGGAAAAGAGGGGGTGAACTGTTTGATGATCGCCTGCAGCTCTCTCTCCGGCAGTTTCTCCTTGACGATCGAGACAATCTCTTCGCGGACCGCGCCCCCCGCATCGGGATCGATCACCAACTGCCGCTTCTGCATCAATACTTGGAGCGCTTCGACAAACTCTCTCTGTTCCAAATAGGCCTGAGCGACCCGCTCATAGATCTCAACCTTCGACGCCTCTTGATCGGGGAGCTCGGACCAGAGCCCCATCACCTCCTTCAACTCCCCCATCGTGAGATAGAGATTGCTCAATTGAAGCCGGGCATCGTTGACGCGAAAATAGGTAGGGAAGCGATCCAAGACCGTCTTGAGCGTCTCGATCGCCCGTTTCATCTCCCCCCGGTCGGCATAGATCTTCGCCAATTCAAGATAGATGTCGGGAAGAAGAAGGCTGTTGGGGAATTTCAAAATAAATTGATCGAAAAGACCAAGGGCCGCCTCGGTGTTGCCCGAAGCGGAGGCGGTATTGGCCTGCTCAAAGAGTGATTTCTCTTCCGAGGAGATGCTGGGTGGAGGTACAACCGCGGGCAGATTTGGCGTCTGCGCGGTGGGGGGAGGGACCGGCGTCGTTTTAGCGGGGTTCTCGGCCGATCCGACCGAGACGGATAAAAAAAGAATCGATATGAAGCTCAAAAAAAAACTTCTCTTCAAAAGAGCGCTCCTCAAAGACCGGATCGGCAAGAAAAACTTAAGACGGGCCGGCGATCCGCTGAGATGAACCGGGAAATTCGTTCAAGACAGGGTGCTGTTGGTAAAGGTCCCCACCCCCGGAAGCGCCGTCACGGGGCCGTCTCTGGCGGCCTCCGGCAGGCCTCCTGATGATAGAAGAATCGGTAAGGGTTGTCAAGAAAGGCGTTTTTGGTTAGAATCTCGAAGATGGATGACCTCATTGATCGATTTCTCAACTTCCTCTCCGTCGAAAAAGGGCTCTCCCGCAATACCTTGTCGGCCTATTCGCTCGACCTCCAGAAATTCTCCGATTTCCTTCGGCGCCACTCCTTCTCCCGCCTCGACCAAGTTCAGCGAAAGGAGAGCCTTCTCTTCCTCTCCGAGCTGAAGCGGCAAGGACTCTCGGCGTCGTCGACGGCACGGCTCCTCTCCACCCTCCGGACTTTTTTTCATTTCTTGACGATGGAAGGGATGCTCCACCATGAGCCGCTGGCGCATATCCACTCCCCTCGCCAGGCCTTTCGTCTCCCCAAGGTCCTCCATACGACCGAGGTCGACGCCCTCCTCAACCTCTCCAAGGGGGCCGACGCCATCGGGCTGAGAAACGATGCGATGATCGAGCTCCTCTATGCCACCGGCCTCCGCGTCTCTGAGTTGGTCTCGCTTCCGATCGACGGGATCAATTTGGAAACCGGTTACCTGATCACCCGCGGCAAGGGATCAAAAGAGCGGATCGTCCCGATCGGCCGCTGTGCGCGGGAGAAGCTCAACGGCTATTTAGCCGGATCGCGGTCCCTTCTGCTGAAAGGCAAGGAGAGCCCTTTTCTTTTTCTAAATCGTTTAGGGAAGCGGATGAGCCGCCAGGCTTTCTGGATGCAGCTGAGAGCGTATGCGAGAAAGGCCGGCATTCGGCGCGCGATCACCCCCCACATGCTCCGGCATTCCTTTGCGAGCCATCTTCTGGAAGGGGGGGCCGATCTTCGCTCGGTGCAGATGATGCTGGGCCATGCCGACATCTCCACCACGCAGATCTATACCCACGTGGCGCGGGAGAAGTTGAAAGAGACCCACCTCAAGAACCACCCAAGAGGTTGATTCTCACGGAGCGGTTCGATTTTAGGAAGACAACGCGCGAGAAATACGGAAGAGAAGGTCTTCTGGAGAAGCAGACTTGTCGATAAATCCGGCGGCGCCATATTTCTTCACCTCATGGACCGCCGAGAGGTCATTTTGTTTTCCGGTGATCACCAAAATCGGCGCACCCTGGGCCAAGTTTCCCGCCTGGATGATCCGAAGGAGCTCAAAGCCGTTGAGGCCGGGCATTTCGATGTCGAGCAACAGAACGTCGAACCGCTCCTGCGACAGCCGCTTGAGCCCCTGCGAGCCGTCGGACACATCAAAGACCTGATATCCTCCCCGGGTTAATATGCCGGTGAGGTTTTTTCGAACGGTCTCCGAATCGTCGATGATAAAGACCCGCTTTTGAGCTGCGCTCATCTGCCTCCTGGGATTACGGAAGGGTGATATTGAGTATGAGTGTTCCAATCGCCGGCGAGGTGCCGGCGCTGCATACATCGGGACTGCTGGTGACCTGGATCGTGGTCGAATCGGGTATCCGGATACCGCAGCTGACGTTGATCAACGCATTGTTCGGCTCGGTTACTTGAACGGTAAAGGTGCCGCCCACAGGGACACTCCCGATGCTGTACGTTCCATTATTCGCCGAGGTAATCGTCGCGCTCTGGTGTGTCTCGTTGATGGTGACGACTGCGGAAGGCGCCGGGTTCCCTTGTCCACCGCTGGTCGCCCCTTGTGTGACCGTCCCAGCGAGGGTGATCGTGACATCGCTTCCGCTATTTCCCCCGCCGCATCCGACGAGCGCCCATCCCAAAAGAAAAAATAAGAGCGATCTCTTCATGAATCCCCCTTTTCCAAAACGTACCTAAGGATAACATAAAAGCACAAAGATGCAAGTGCCCCCGAAAAACTCGATCTAAAATTTTATCGGAGTGAGAACGGCGTCAGGGTCGGCGGGATCGCTCAGTCGTATACGACCAGCGAAGTAATTGGAAAGCCCTTTAGCTTCTCGCGTCCTTTCAACCCGGCAAGCTCGACGACGAAGACCGCTCCTTGGATATCCCCCCCCAGCTGCCGGATCAGATTGGCGGTGGTCAGCGCCGTCCCGCCGGTGGCGAGGAGGTCGTCTGCGATCAACACCCGCTCTCCGGGTGAGATCGCATCTTTGTGAATCGCCAAGCTGTCGGAGCCATATTCGAGATTATACTTCTCTTCGATCTTGGCCGCGGGAAGTTTCCCCGGCTTGCGAACGGGGACCAATCCGGCGCCGAGCCGCTCGGCCAGCGGCGCGCCGAAGATAAACCCCCGCGATTCGATCCCGACCACTTTTTTTATTTTCTTATCGATAAAGGGGGCGGCGAGCTGTCGAATCACCTCTTGAAAGGCGAGCGGATCTTTGAGAAGGGTGGTGATGTCGTAGAAGAGAATTCCTTCTTTGGGAAAGTTCGGAACTTCGCGAATCTTTGATTTTAAGTCCATCGTCGCTTCCTCACGCTGCGGAATAGGCGGCCTCTACAGAATTTCATCGGGGCCGATCGTCTTCTCGGCAATAATGGTCCTCAGCTTTCGGAGGGCGCTCGACTCGATCTGGCGGACCCGCTCCCGCGTCAGCCCGAAGACTTTTCCGATCTCCTCGAGCGTGTGCGGCTCGTCCCCCTCCAGACCGAATCGAAGCACAAGCACCTGCCGCTCGTTCTCTTTTAAATTCGTCATCCAGCTGAGAATGTCTTCCCTTCGGCGGACCCCCTCGGCTTTGTTGATCGGAGAGATCTGGCTGGTATCTTCAATCACGTCGCGGAGCGCCGTCTCTTTATTCGCCGCAATCGGGCTGTCGAGCGAGTAGGTCTTCCGGAGAAGCTGCTGAAGGTGATCGACATCTTCCGGATGAATCCGCATCTTCTTGGAGATCTCTTCCTGTCCCGGCTCTCGGCCGAGCTCCTGAACCAAATCTTCGACGTGAGAGAGGTAATGATTGACCCGCTCCACCACGTGAACCGGCAGACGGATCAGCTTGCTTTGATTGATGATCGCCCGCTCAATCGATTGACGAATCCACCACGATGCATAGGTCGAGAACCGAAAGCCCTTCCGGTAATTGTACTTCTCGACCGCTTTAATCAAGCCGATGTTCCCCTCTTCGATTATGTCCGAGAAGGGAAGCCCGCGGTTCATATATCGTTTGCCGATGCTGACAACGAGGCGAAGGTTCGATTCGATCATCCGCTGCCGGGCCGCTTCATCCCCCTTTCCGATCTTCTTGGCGAGCATCACCTCGTCCTTGAAGGTCAGGAGGGTCGACCGCCGGATATCCCGGAGATAGGTCTTCACCGCATCGGCCGGCGGGGCGTACCGGTCCTCTTCTTCCTCTTCATACGAGGGAGTCCCTTCCGCCCCAGGGAGGTCCGATTCAGCCTCTTCGGCCTCGTCGTCGGCGTTTTCTTTCTCCTCTTCTACCCACTCTTCGTTCATACGATTACCCTCGGAGGTTTCTTTTATTATAGTAGAAACAAAGGGGAAGACAAGCGGTTTTTAATACCGAATCGAGAAATCTGAAAATCGCCTTGAGGTGGGAGCCCATGTCGCATCGACGGCGGTCACCTTCGACCGGGAAGGACCTCTCCGGAGGGCCTGGATGAGCTGTTCGATCTGGCCCCGCTCCCCTTCCACTTCGAGCTCGACCCGTCCGTCGGTTAGGTTTCGAACATAGCCGTTGAGGTGGAGAGAAACCGCCTGTCGTTGCGCGAAATCTCGATATCCGACCCCCTGCACCCTTCCGCTGACATAGATGTGGCTTGAGAGGATCTCCGACATAGTGTATGGAGAGGATCGATCATGGCGGATGATTTGTTATCAAAAGTGGTCGGGGCGAGAGGATTTGAACCTCCGACCCCACGGTCCCGAACCGTGTGCGCTACCAGTCTGCGCTACGCCCCGAAAAACTCACTTAATGAGACTGCTTTCTTACCAAAAACTTTTGCCACGTCCGGATGAACAATCTTGCCGTCATAAAGATTGACGCCGTTTGCCAAAGCCGGATCGGATGCAACGGCCCGCTTCAAGCCGAACCGGGCCAGCGCTTCCAGATAGGGAAAGGTCACACCGGCCAATGCAAAGGTCGAGCTCCTCGGCACCGCGCCCGGCATGTTGGCGACACAGTAATGAATGACGCCGTCCACCTCGTAGGTCGGCTTCGAGTGGCTCGTCGGCCGAGAGGTCTCGAAGCAGCCTCCCTGATCGATCGAGACATCGACGACGACCGATCCCTTCCTCATTTTGGAGATCATCTGCCGCGTGACCAGGTGCGGGGCCTTCTCCGCAGACCGGGCGACCGCCCCGATGACCAGATCACTCGCCGCAACGTGCGCGGCGATTTCATCCCGGTAGGGAGGAAGTGTCGTTACTTGCCCTCGGAAAAAATCGTCGAGAGAAGCCCGGCGCGCCGCGTTCTCATCGATCACCGTTACAACCGCGCCGAGAGAGAGCGCCACCTGGGCTGCGTTCTTTCCAACCACGCCGCCGCCGAGAACCGTCACCCGTCCCTTTTCAACCCCGGCCAGCCCGGAGAGCAAAAGCCCGATGCCGCCCGACGGCCGCTGAAGATAATGTGCGCCGACGAGAACCGCCATTCGACCGGCCACCTCGCTCATCGGACGGAGCAGCGGCCGGTTGCCGTCGGCCAGCGCGATCGTCTCATATGCGATCGCCGTGACCCTTCCCTTGAGCAACGCCTCTAGGAGCGCCGGCTCCGCCGCCAGATGAAGATAGGTAAAAAGGATCTGGCCGGGATGAAAGAGATCATATTCGCTCGCGAGCGGCTCCTTGACCTTGACGATCAGCTCCGCTTCATCAAAGAGCTTTTCCCTGGAGGTGACGATCCGGGCGCCGGCCTTTCGATAAGCGGCGTCGGGAATCCCGCTCCCCTCCCCGGCCCCCGCCTCGACCCACACCGGATGGCCCCCTCTTCGAAGCATACCGACGCCGGCGGGGATGACGCTGACGCGATATTCGTGATCTTTGATCTCTTTGGGTACGCCGATTTTCATCTTACGGAGGAGGTACCGTAACAGTTCCGGCAAAAAAAGTCAATGGATTGAGCGGCCGATTCGGCATGCCGGATTTGTCTACTTCGGCGCAGGCCGATCATGAGATCCCCTTCCACTCTTGAGGGGTGATCGCCTTGATCGACAACGCATGGATCTCGGCCCCCATCTCTTCCTTTAAGACCGAGAAGACAAGCCGGTTTCGATTAAGAAGAGAGACCCCCTCAAACCGGTCGGAAACGACCTGAAGGATAAAGTGGCCTCCCCCCGAGGCCGCCCCGGCATGTCCGGCGTGTTTCCAGCTCTCATCGATCACCTCGACGAAAACCGCCCCCAGCGCCTCTTTCATCTTCCGTTCAATCTTCTGCTGCGTCGCCCCGCCCATGGCCCTCCTCTATACCAACCTGCCTCGCCTCGTTTAAGCCCTCGGCATCATACCACATCCGCCACGCCGCTTCCAGCCGGAAGGGACCGACTTTCTTCTTGACCCGACCCCGAAACCAGGCTATTCTTTTGACCAGCCTCATTATTGCGGCTGATGAAAATCGGGGTACGAACTGATTTTCGTCAGCCTCCTTGACCAAAGGATAGAAATGAAAAAGATTTTGTTTTTGTGTGCGACCAACGCCAGCCGAAGCCAGATGGCGGAAGGAATGGTGAAGAAAACCCTCGGCGACCGGTTCGAGGTCCACAGCGCCGGAATCCAGCCGATGGCGGTAAATCCGCTCGCCGTCAAAACGATGGCCGAGATCGGAATCGACATCTCCCAGCAGAAAACCAAATCGATCAACCATGTGCCATGGAAAGAGATGGACATCATCGTCACCCTTTGCAACACCTCCGCAAAGAGTCTCCCGGCCCTCCCCCCGACCGTCCAGCGGCTTCACTGGCCGGTCCCCGATCCGGTGATGATGACCACCCACTATGGATTCAAAAGCAACACGGAAGGAAAGCAGATCGCATTCAAAGAGGTCCGCGAGATGCTCCAAAAGCGGATCGAAGAATTTTCGCAAACGCTGTAAGGGTGCGGCGGGTTCGGAAAGGACCTTCTGACCGGGTCTATCTTGCTTAGCGCTTAGCGGCGCTTTCGGCCATCGGTCTGTTCAGGCAGATCCGGCGCTTTTAATAAGACGAGAGCGGCGCATAGCGCATCGCCAGCCCCGTTAAACCTTCCAGCCACTCCTCCATCCGCTCTTCCGGGAGCGGGGCGCGGTTGAGACGGATCTCAATCTTAAATCCCAATCCGCTTCCGATCACCCCGATCACCGCATAGGCTTCCTCCCCCTTCGGCAGCAGCTGCGTCGTTCTAAACTCGCAGAGGTTCGCCAAAACCCGTCCACTCGGCTCGACCGCCTGAACGATTTTCGGAAGGTCGCTCAGCGGCGCCTGGACATAGCCGCGATAGAGAAGCCGTCCCTCGGGTTGAAGGCGGTGGAACATCTGGAGGACCTCGCGCGAGAAACCGGAAAAGAAAGTCCGGATCGTCGCCGGACGGGCGCCGAACTTTGAGACCAGCCGCGCCGCTGGGACCAACAGCTCATAGGGATCGGCGGTGATGAACTCGAATTGACACGGTCCGAACGCATCGGGCCAGGAGCAGGAGATCGGCGTGGCGGGATCTTCCGAGGAGATCGACAGCGCCCCCTTCTCCCAGTCGACGAAGAGGGGAAGGTCGAGCGCTTCAATGGCCGAGGAAAAGAGGGCCGCCCGCTCGCTCATCCAGGTGAACCGCTTTGATTCTCCCCGCTTCTCACCCGGCGTAATGACTTCATTTGGAACCAGGCGGACGCGGATGAAGCCGTGGTCCTGCCGGAACCCGATCCAGAACATCGCCTCCGCGTGATGCAGCTTTGCCTTCAGATCGGCCGGGACCTGCCAGGGATGGCAGAGCGAGAGATAGGCTTCCATCGAAAGATAACGACGGAAGAGATCGTAATGGTGCGCCGACAGGACGAAGAAGTCTCCCTTCCATTGGGAATCGACCTGGACCAGCGTCACCTCATCGACGGTCCACTCCTCGAGTCGATCGATCTCCTCCAGCGCATCAATCCAAAATTCTTCAAAATAGCAGGAGACCTCTTTCTCAATCTCTTTGACCTCGAGGCCGAACCCCCGAAGGGTGCTGCAGAGGACGGCCATCTCATCAAAGGTGATCGTCGATTGAGACTCCCAACGTCGTTCACGCATCGCTCTCTTCTTTAAGGGAGAGGCTGATCGGGAAATAAAAATCTATCGCCGAATCGGATCCTCAATCAGCCCTATCCGTGAGATCGGGTGACAGAAGCGTACTGTGATCTTAAACGCCATGTCAAGGGAAACGCCCGAAGCGCGTCGTCCCTTGCCGGCCGCATCCGGTGATGGCGCTCTACCTCGATTCTTCATCAGAATTCGAACACGATCCGCGATCCCCTTTCGGAGCGCTTGTCTTTATTCTTGCCGGACCAACAGGGCTAAAGGAAAGGTCGAAAAAACCTCCGACAATGAAAGGACCGTCTTTCCCTCTTCGCGCCGCACTTCAACCGTCTCGCCGGTAAGCGCATTGCGATAACGGCTCCCCGGGAGTTCGTCTTCGATCAGGATGCCGCTCCCCTCCCAGACCGCGCCGATCGGATCGCCCGGGCGATGTTCGAGCAACGACACCAAGAGCCGGGGGACCGCCGCCACGACCCGTCCCGCCTTCGACCGCCTGGAGAAAGCGAGCAGGTGGTCGCGCGCCGGCCCGATCGTCTCATGCGGCAGGTAGACCCCCTTCAAAAAGAGGGCCCGGTTCGCGCGCCGACATTGTAGCGCCCGCCAGGCGACATACAACTTCAGCCGATCCCCCTTTTCACTGAGGAGGGCCTGAATAAAGGAGGGAGAGGGGCCGCCGGAGGGGATCTCTTTCATCAGCGCCGACAACAGCTGAGCCCGGAAGGTATAATCGACCGGCCGGCGGTTGTCGGGATCGACCAGACTGAAATCGAACAGCTCGCATCCTTGATAAAAATCGGGTATGCCCGGCGAGGCGACCTTCAAGAGGAGCTGAGAGAGGCTGTTGAAGATCCCAAAGTGGGCTACCTTTTTCTGGAGCTTTTTAAAATCTTCCAAAAAAGGATTTCGCTGGGCGGTGTCGAGGATCGCTTCCGTAAAAGAGGCGAGGGCGCGGTCGTACGCCTCGTTGGGGCTGATCCAGCTGGTGTTGACCTTCGCCTCCTTCGATGCTTTGGTCATATAGGCTTGAATCCGCTGTTTGAAGGCGTCGTGTTCACTCGGTGACAAATACTCCGGCGGCCAGACGCCGATTAACGTTTGATAGAGGAGATACTCCTCATTGGCATCGGGGGCCGGCGCCCCTTCCACCTCGGACTTCTTCGAATGATTCAGCTCGGCCCACCGGGTGACGGCGGCCTCCCACTCGTCGGGAATCTCCGAGAGGACATCAATCCGCGCCCGCACATCTTCGCTTCGCTTTGTGTCGTGCGTCGAGGTGGTCAGCATCGAGGAAGGCCACCGCTCCAGCCGTTCTGCATTTTGCCGGTGAAAATCGGAGATCGAAACCCCAAAGGTCTCCGGGTCTCCCCCCACCTCGTTGAGCGAGACAAGCCGGTTGTAGACATAGAAAGCGGTATCCTCCAACCCCTTCGCCATGATCGGGCCGGTACATTGTTGGAACCTCTGAACAAAGGCGAGCTGCTCCATCCGGTCGGCCTCGGTAAAATATTCGGGGACCTGCATCAAGAGGATCCGCTTGAGGTAGTCGAAGATTGAAATATCGGTCGCGGGGCTCCGCTGCTTCGCTTTCGTCACCGCCACCTGAATGAACTTTCGGTCGTGCTCTTCCAACTGTTCCTGCTGGGTGATGTAGGTCCGGTAAATCGGAAAACAGGCGATCACCTCCCGGATCGCATCGCGCAGGCTGTAGAGGGTAAAGTCGCGCGAGAGGCGGTCTTTCTCCGAGAGACGGTTCAGCCGATGGGAGAGGACGTTGATCTCACTCGCCATCGTGGTGTTCATGATAAATTTCTTCCGCTCATAAACGACGTCGGAGAAGCGTAACCGCATCCCGATAAAGCGGGAATAGATCTCGTGAAAACGTTTTGCCTGTTGGCCGTCGACAAAGAGGCCGTTGATCGCGTTGAGGTATTCATAGCCGACCGTCCCCTGCACCGGCCAGCGCTCCGGCAGCCGCTCCCCCTTGCTTAAGATCTTCTCGACGACGACGTAAAACGGAAGGGGCGCGGCCGAGCGGGGCCGGCCGGCGAGAAAGCGGTCGGCCGCCTCGGCGAACTTCTCTTCCACCTTCCTTCGGACCTCGTCGGAGGTCCCTTCGGGGAGCGACCTCATCCCCTGCAGCATCAAGCAACGCTTCTGAAGCCGCCGAAAATAATCGATCGGATCGTAGAGGCCGTCGGGATGATCGAGACGAAGCCCGTCGAGCTTCCCCTCTTCGATCAGCCGGAAGATCAAGCGATGCGTCTCCTCGAAGACCTCCTTTCGCTCCATCGCGATGGAGGCGAGCTCATTGACATCGAAGAAGCGCCGGTAATTGATTTCATCCGCCGCGACCCGCCAGTAAGCGAGCCGATACGCTTGTGCATTGAGGAGCTGATCGAGCGGATCGAGGCTGCGCGGATCCCCTGGCTTCCCATTGAAGAGGGCGACATTCTCATCGACGAAGGTTCGAATCTTTTCATGCGTCCGATAAAGTTTTTCCAGCCGCCGCTTGATCCAGTCGATCTGGCGGCGCTCCTCTGCAACCCGCTTCGGGTCGGATTGAATCTCTTCCGGCAGATGGAGCAATGCGAGCGTGATCCCGTAGTACTCCTGGAGGTTCTCCGGATCGTCGGAGAGCGCCTCGTCCAACTGCTCCAGCCGGCATCTTAAAATGGCCGGATAGGTCCGAGGCGACACCGGAAAGCGATGGTCATAGTAACCGATCCGAAAGGCCCCTTCCGAGAAGACGAGCTTCAGCTGTTGGCTTTCCAAGACCCGCCCGTACTGATCGCCGAGCACCGGGAGGAGCACTTTGCCGTCGAGCTCCTTTTTAATCGGATGCCAATCGATATCAAAGTAGTGGGCATACGGCGAGCGTTGGCCGTTCTCAAGGACGTCGAGCCACCACTGATTCTCGGCCAGCCCCATGTGGTTCGGAACGATGTCGAGGAGATGGCCGAGCCGGTGCGACCGGAGGACGGCGATCATCTCGGCATGGTCGGCCTCGCTTCCGATCTCGGCATTGAGCGCGTTGTGATTGCAGATATCATAACCGTGGAGGCTCTGCGGCCGGGCCTGCAGGTAGGGGGAGGCATACAGATCGGACACCCCCAGATCGGCGAGATAGGGGATCATCGCCGTCGCATCTTGAAACCGAAAGCGATGGTTGAATTGGATCCGATACGTCGAGGTCGGACCGATCTCTCTTTGGGACAAGCGCTCCATCCATTCACCGACAAAGGAATCGATCTGCGCTTCTCTGAGCGGTTCGTTCTGCGACATCTCCTACCTGCTCCTGTAAGATCGACCGACCGGGTCAATCTCCGATTGAATTCAAACGCCTCCCGTGATAATTTCTCTCAAGAAGGATGAAAAAGACAAATAGAATGATACTCTATGATCGCATATTCCCCCCACGGGGAACAAGCGCGGCAGGCGGCCGCTTCTGTCGGCCCGATCGAAGGGGAGAAGGAGACGGAGCCTTGATTGATTAATATCATTTTCATCTCTTTTCTATTGGTTGCGCTCGGAGAGATGGGGGATAAAACGCAGCTCCTCGCCTTCTCCCTGGCCGCCCGATTTCGAGACCGATGGAGCATCATGGCCGGAATTCTCGTTGCCACCGTCTTGAATCATGCGCTCGCTTCCTCGCTCGGCGCCTGGATGGCCGAGCGGATATCCCCTTCATTTCTGTCGGGAGCGGTCGGGGTCAGCTTTCTTCTCTTCGGCGTCTGGGCGTTGAAGCCCGATCGCTTCGAAGAGACGGAGCGGCCCACCCGCTTCGGGACCTTTGTCACCACCGCCTCTCTTTTCTTTCTGGCCGAGATCGGCGACAAAACCCAGCTCGCCACCGCCGCATTGGCCGCGAAATATCAATCGGTCCTCTTTGTCACCGTCGGGACGACCCTCGGCATGCTGGCAAGCGATGGGCTCGCCGTCTTTTTTGGGGAAAAATTTTCCGAAAGAGTTCAGACCCAATGGATTCGGCGGACGGCGGCGGGCCTCTTCTTTCTTTTCGGGATCTTCTCTCTCTTCGCAGCGGCGACACGCCGGGGGGGGTGAGATTGCAAGCGGGGCCGGGCTGTTGTATAGTCCTCGGAAGATCGATGCACATTGGATAGCCTTCTCGGGATAGCCTTCTCGGGATAGCCTTCTCGGGATAGCCTTCTCGGGATGGCCTTCTCGCCCCCTCCTTTTGAAGAGACATGGATCAATCGGCCCTCTTAGATTTCGACCGCTCGGTACTCCCCCTCCCGAACGTCCGCTCCTTCTCCCTTCAGGACTGGGAGGAGCGGATTCGGTACGGCTGCACATTGCGCGACCTGAAGGAGCTCGAAGCGACACTCCAGTCGGCGCCGCTCGGCCTTCCGCGACTGACCTTCCTCGGCAGCGGCGACTTTCATCATGTCAGCTATCTTCTAATCAAGCGGCTTGAAGCGCTCGGGCCGATGCAGGTGATCGTTTTCGACAATCACCCCGACAACATGCGCTACCCCTGGGGCATTCACTGCGGCTCCTGGGTCCGTCACGTCTGCCGGCTGCCGTTTGTCTCCCGGGTCGTGGTGATCGGTATCACCTCAAACGACATTCAATCGCGCCACCTGCTGGAGAACTATCTCCGTCCGCTCTACTCCGGCAAGCTTCGCTACGTCTGCTTTTCTCCCCCTCCCCGGCTGGCACGCCTCCTCGGCCTCTCCTCCATCCAATCGTCCGAGAGCGATGTCGATACCCTCCGTCGATTGATGGAAGATCTCCTCAAGTCGGATCGACACCCGGTCTATCTCTCGATCGACAAAGATGTGCTCTCCCCGGAAACGGTCCAGACGAACTGGGACCAAGGCCGATTGGAAGGAGAGAGCCTCCTCGCCGCCGTGGCCGTGTTAAAACCGTTCCTCGTCGCGGCCGATGTCACCGGAGAGATCTCCTCCTACACCTACCGCACCTTCTGGAAAAGAATGTTGACGCGGCTCGACGGCCAATCTCCGCCCCTTCCGACCGACCTGGAGAAACAGCAGCAACAACAGCAGCGGTTCAATCAAAAACTCGCCGCGCTCATTCTGTCATAGAGCGGGATCTCGGTTCGGCAGGGATCAGGAACGACGCTCGGGGGTCGCCGCAGAATCGGCCAGAACCTCCCAGATCGACTGGAACTCCGGTTCGGTCAGCCAGGGGCTATTTGTAATTGTCAGGCACCGGGCGGCAAACGATTCGGCGTGGGGAAGCGAAGCGCGGGGAACAATTTCTTCCAACTGCGGATAGCCGGTCAAGGGATGGACGAAGAGGCGGGTGACCCCGAGACCGGCCGGCCAGAGGCGGGAGAGGGCGCGGCGGCAGGCCGACGCCGAATCGAACAGGACCATGATGAAAGGCCACGTTCCGGTCGCCTCCGGGAGATCTTCGATCACCCGAAGGCCCGCGATCTTACTTAATTGCAGAATGCGATCCCGTGCCCGCTCTCTCTGTGAGGCGAGCGCCGCCGGAAGCCGCTCCAGCGCGGCGGCGCCGATCTCCTTCCGCCAGGCGCCGAGCGGGTGTATCGGAATATCCTCATCGAAGCGATCGCCGACCGCCCGGATTGGATCGCCCCGCTTCAGCCAGCGCCGAAGCGGAAGACCGTAGGTCAGCCACAGCCCCAACGGATTATAGAAGAGCCGGTAACCGAATAGCTGGGCCAGGCGGAGCCACTCCATCCACCGGTGAGGAAGGACCTCTTTGCGGCTGATATCGCGCAACAACGTCCGGATCGATTCATCTCGGGCCACCAGGACACCCCCTTCATAAAGGGTCAGTCCCTTTCCGCAGGCGAGGCTGTAGATCCCGATATCGCCGAAGGTTCCGACCGGACGGCCGTTCCAAGTCGCCCCCAACGCCTGGGCTGCATCCTCGATCACGTATGCGCCGACCCGCCGCGCAATTTCCAGCACGCCGGGAAGGAGGGTCGTGAGGCCGCCGAGATGGGTCGGTACGATGCAGAGGGTCTCCGAGTTGGAGATCGCAGAGAGATGGCTCAGATCAAAGTCAAACCGATCGGGCCGGATATCGCACAGCTTAATCTGGAGTCCGGCACGTGCCGCGGCCAACGGGACGAGGGGACAGGTATAACCCGGCAAAACCACCGTCCGCCGGGGGCTGCAGCGCTTGAGCGCTTCAAACGCGAGTACCAAGCCGGAGGTCCCGGAGCACTCCAGCTGGACGGCCGGCACCCCCAGAAATTCGACCAGTCCGTCTTCCAAGGGTCGCCCTTCCGGACCAAAAAAATCACGCCAATAGAGCGGAAGCCCCGCAGTGGGGGGAAGCTCGCGGCAGATAAACGGCTCTCTCAAGTTAACCCTCCTCCCGCCGCATCGCCAACAGGCCGAGGCCGGCGGCGATCAGGAGACCTCCCATGATCTGCAAGCCGGAGAGGCGTTCTCCCAGAAAAAAAACAGAAATCAATAAGACCGGAACGATTTCCGAGTGGGAGGCGGCGAAGGCGGGACCGATGGGGGCATGGCGCAACAAGGTCATCCAAGTAAAAAAGGCGCCGAGATACCCGGCGACTGAAAGGTAGATCCACCGCTCTAAGAAGATCCGGACGAGCCAGTCGGCATCGAACGTGGCGGGGGCGGTCCGGACCGCCGCGAGCTTAAACCCGACCTGGCCGAGGGTGTCGAAACAGATTAAAAGAAGAAAACCGAAGAGATAGAACCGCCGCATCACCCCCACCCCACAAAGATCATTCCGGTGGCAATCAACAGGGCGGCGCCGATCCGGCGGGGGGTCAGCGCCTCTCCAAAAAAGATCCGGCCGCCGATCATCACCGTAAGGATATTCACGCTCCCGACTAAGATCGCGAGCGACAAGGGGACCAATGACAAAAAGGCGAGCCAGAGAAGAAATTCAGCTGCAAAAGAAAAGATGCCGATCCAGATCCACCGCGCGGAGAGCATCTGTCTCCAGCCGGCGATCCCCTCCCGGTCTCCCCGCCGGACCGATGCTTCCTTGAAAGAGAGCTGCCCGACCGTGTCGAAGAGAAGGTTCAACGCCCAGAAGAGGGTCGCCAGCGGCGTCATCGACCCCGCTCTTCGCTGTCCGCTTCGAGGGCCGAGGGCCCGCGCTGCGCCCTCAGTTGATTGCTGTCGGCTTCGAACAGTCGACCCACCCGCTTCAAGAGCGCTCGAAGGAGCGGATTGTGGAGATAGACCGCATGTCGCGTGAAAGTAAAAGATGCCCCCAGGAAACGCTTTACCTCCGGATCGGTCCATCCGGCAACATAAAATTTCAGCCGATGCCGGATGGCATACTCCAAATTGTGGAACCAGCTGACGAAATAGAGGTTCGCCGCACGCGCCTCCGGATAGAGAAATCCGATATATTTGTCGATCAGATTTCCCCCCTGAACGAAACAGAGGTTGAAGCCGATGAGCTTCCCTTCCTGTCGATAAAGAAAGACGACGCCGTTTGCCTCACCGCTTTGTAAAATCGCTCGGAAGAACGGGAGGGTCAATTGGTCGAAGTGAATCTCACTCTGCCTATAGACGTCCATATAGAGGGTGAAAAGCGTTTCGACAAACGCCGGATCGCAGAGGCGCTCGTCTCCCGTCGGCAGCGCTTCGACCTCGATTGATGCGGATGCCTTCAGCTTTCGCCGCAGGTTCTTCCGCCGCGCGGCCGACTGGCGTTGAAGATAGCTCTCCATCGAGTCGAAATCAACCTTCACATAGGCGAGCGCCTGTCCCCAGAGCGGAAAGAAGCCGCGCTCGACGCAACGGGAGAGAAGATCGGCCGCGAAGCGGTTCTCCTCCTCGGAAAGAAGCGGCGAGTCGGAGGGGAGGTCCTTGAGGATGATCAGTCGGCTCCCCCGCTGCTTCGATGCTTCAAGGAGCGCCTCGATCCAAGGGATCGGATCGAGCGACGGCGGATAGAGCGCATATTCCGAAACGGTCGTCCCGACGAAGAGGGCCGGCATCCGAAGCAGGTTCTCTAGATTTCTCAGGAGCGGGAGCGATCGGAGCAGCCGTTTTTTAGAAGAGTCGAGCGAGGTGAGAAGACCAAACGACATCAGGAAGGCCGGCGTCGGCCGGGCGGGCGCCCCGAACCGGAGCGGGGAAAATCCCACCGGCGGATGATCGAGAAAGGCCTCAACCAAAAAATGCGGTTCAATTAGATTTAAAAATAATTGCACATCAGAGGCAGGCGACTTTAAAACGATATCGGCCTTCAAAAGGTTCTCTCCATCGGCAGGAAGAAACGGGGGCCGTCACGCAGGCCGGGAAGCATTCGACGGCACCGCTGGAGCGGATCGTCCGATCAGGCGGCGCCTTCGGCCGGGGTCGCGCCGATCCGCTTTTGAACATAGGCGACCACGTCCCCGACCGTCACAAAGCCGAGTGCATCGACGCTCGGGATCTCCACCCCATACTCCTTCTCCAGATCAAACAGGAGGTCGAAGGTGTCGAGGGAGTCGAGTCCGAGATCCTCGACCAACCGGGCATTGTTCACGACGTCCTTCGACTTCAGGCCGAGCTTGCTTGCCAGCCCCGCTTTGATCTGTCCTTCAATCTGATCGATTCCTTCCATTCTTTTATTCCCCTTTTAAACCGCCTTCATTGCCAGGCAGGCGTTGTTGCTTCCAAAACCGAACGAATTGGACAAGGCCAGCTTGACCCTTCGCTCCCGTGCTTTGTTCGGCGTATAGTCCAAATCGCATTCCGGATCGGGCTCTTCCAAGTTGACCGTCGGGTGAATCAGGCCGTGCTTTAAAGTGAGCGCGCAGACGACCGCTTCAATCGCCCCCGCCGCGCCGATCGTGTGGCCGAGCATCGACTTGGTCGCGTTGGCTGAAATCTGGTGGGCCCTCTGGCCAAAGAGCATCTTGATCGCCCGGGTCTCCACCAGGTCGTTCGTCAGGGTGGAGGTTCCATGCGTGTTGATGTAATCGACCTCGTCCAGGGAGAGCCCCGCGTCGCGAAGGGCATCCGACATGACCCGCGCCTGACCGCTCCCCGAAAGATCGGGGCTGACCATGTGCGCCGCCTCGGAGAGCAACCCGTAGCCGGCGACTTCAGCATAGATCGGCGCCCCCCGCCGTCGGGCCGCGTCGTACTCTTCCAAAATCAAGACGGCGGCCCCTTCTCCCATGACGAAGCCATCCCGTTTTCGGTCGAACGGCCGACTGGCCCTCTCCGGGGCATCGTTTCGAGAAGAGAGAACACGCAGCGAGCAAAACGCGCCGAAGACACCCGGAAGGAGACAGGCCTCGGCCCCGCCGGCGATCACTTTATCGGCCCGTCCAAGCCGGATCAGGTCGAGGCCATAGCCAACCGCATGGGCCCCCGAGGAGCAGGCGGTTGAAATCGTCATGTTCGGCCCGGTAATGCCAAAGGCGATCGAGATCTCGGCCGCGGCGGCATTGGCGGTCGCCAACGGGACCGCCCAAGGATGAATTCGGCGAGGATTGCCGGTATCGATTAAGATCCGGAGCTGCTCTTCATAAACCCCCATCCCCCCCAGCCCGGTCCCGATCGCGACGGCAACCCGCTCTCCCGGCGCTTGGGTGAGATCGAGCTGCGCATCTCCGACCGCCATCTTTGCAGCGGCCATCGCATATTGCGTGACCGGCGCCATCTTGGGGGTTTCCCGCGCAGTAAGATAGTTCAAGGGGTCGAATCCCGAGACCTCGCCCGCCATCCGGCTCGAATAGTTGGACGCATCAAAGCGTTGAATCGGCCGGATGCCCGATCGACCCTCCAGGAGGGACGACCAGAACAGGTCCTTTCCGACGCCGACCGAGGAGACGATTCCGAGACCGGTCACCACCACACGACGCGGTGTCATCTCCCCCCTCCTTTTTTAAACGTCCAAGTCATCGTTTTCCGACGGGCGGCTCTGTCTCTCGACAAACCGCGCCATTTCTTCCGCCACCCGGTCTCTCTGCTTGTCGACCGTGATGACATGATAGCAATCGTCGAGAAGGATGAGCTCTTTTTCCTCCGACGCGATCGCTCGATAGATAAACTCCGCATTTTTCGGGCTGGTGAAATCGTCCTCCTTCGCCTGAAGAATCAGTGTGGGAGCGGTGACCCGATGGAGATGGTCGCGCACCTGAGCATACATTCGATCCAGATCGGCCAGCGTCTTGAGCGAAAAGAGGGGATAACCGACCGCCTCGGAGGAGCGGCTTCGCTCCGGCGACTGGACCGATCCATGGGCACGGGGAAAATACCGCCCCAGCGTCCCCTTCATTAAGGCCACCGGATGATATGCCTCCCGAATCCGGCCCTGAAGGGCCGGGTCCTTGATTCCATAAGGGGCCCCGTCGATGTGAAAGAACCACCGCTGCAGAAAATTCGGGAGACATTTAATTCCAAAGGGGAGGAGCTTCAATGTCCAAGGGACATTCCATCCATCGTAGAAAAGGGTGGGAGAGAAGACGCCGATCCCCTCCACCGGAACCCGCAAGGACGCTTCGAGCGCCAGGAGCGCCCCGGCGCTCAGCCCGGCCACGAACAAATTCCGGCAGTGCAGGCGCGCATAGGACAACTGCATCTCGACATGGCTCAGCCACTCCTTTTCATCCGAATCGACCATCTCGCGATAGCGCGAGCAGTGTCCCGGAAGGGTCGGAAGATAGACGTTCCAGCCGTGCCGAAAAAGCCTCCGTCCGAGGTATTTCATCTCCAGCGGCGTCCCTGTCACACCGTGAATGAGGTAGATCAACGTTTCGGACGAAGGCGCGGCAAGGAGAATGTCGGTCGATCTCGCCCCCGGCATCCGCGCCAGCGCGCTCTCCTTCCCCTCCAGCAGATGCATCCGACTCACTCCGCCGAATATTTCTTAAAAAGGTAGTCGAGCGCTTCAAACGCCAAATCGATCTCCTCATAGCTGATTTCGAGGGAAGGGGCGAGGGTCAGGACATTCTTATAATAGCCGCCGACATCGAGGACCAAACCGATCGGTCCCAGGGAGGTTGGAATTCCCCCTTCCATGCCGGCCTCGAAAATGCGATCGGTCAGCGACCGGTTCGGAGTATACCGATCCGGCTGTGTGACTTCGATCCGCAGGGCGAGTCCCAGCCCATCGACATCGCCGATCGTCTGATGACGCTCCTTCAACTCCCGAAGGCGCGCGAGGAAATGAGCCCCCTTCTCCCGAACCGTCTTCTCATAATCCTGCGCCCGGATCCACTCCATCGTCGCCAAGGCCGCGGTCGTGCCGAGCGGGTTGGAGGCGAAGGTCGAATGGGTCGAGCCGGGAGGAAACCGCTCCGGGGAGATCAGCTTCTCTTCGGCCCAGACACCGGAGATCGGGTTCATGCCGTTGGTCATCGCTTTTCCGAACACGACGATGTTCGGCTTGACGCCGAAGTGCTCGATCGCCCAAAACTTTCCGGTCCGGAAAAAACCCATCTGGATCTCGTCGTCCACGAGGAGAATCTTACGCTCATTGAGGATTTTCTGCAACCGGGGAAAGTATTCGGGGGGTGGAATCACATACCCGCCGGTCCCCTGCACCGCCTCGACGTAGAAGGCGACGAACTCGGGCTCCTGCGCTTTGGCATCCCAGAAAGAATGGTACTCGCTGTCGAAGAGCCGCTCGAACTGCTGAACACAATAATAGTCGCAGCTGTCCAACGTTTTCCCATAGGGACACCGGAAACAATAAGGGAAGGGGACGAAATGGGCGCGGTTTGAAAAATGGCCGTACCGCCGTCGATATCGATAGCTGGAGGTGATCTCCGACGCCCCCAGCGTCCGGCCGTGATACCCTCCCATGAACGCCATGAAGAGGCTCTTCCCAGTGGCATTCCGGACCAACTTCATCGAATCTTCGACCGCCTGAGAGCCGCCGACGTTAAACTGAATTCGCCCCTCCATGCCGAACGCCCTCGCGCACTCTTCGGCCAGCTCCTCGGCCAGAAGGACCTTCTCCTCATGAAGATACTGACAGGCGAGCTGGGGAAGGGTATCGATCTGCTGCTTTAACGAATCGGCGATCGCCTTATTCCGGTATCCGAAGTTCACCGCGGAGTACCACATCTGCAGATCGAGATACGGATGCGACTCCCGGTCGTAGAGGAAGCTTCCCTCGGCCGACTTGAAAAACTTCGGCGTCGCGGCGTAATGAACCGTGTCGCCGTAGGAGCAATATTTTTCCTCCAGACGTCTTAATTCCTCTTCCGAATGGTTCCCCACAATCTCCCCTTTCCTTCTTTATATACGCGCTTTTATACGCGGGCGGTCTGGGCCAGCGCCGCCGCCACCTCGCTGAGCGACTCGAACTCGGTATGAATAATCCCCTTCTCGGAGCAATACGTATGCAGCTTCCCTTTTGCGAAAACCTGATCGGCCTCATGGACGACGCAGCGGTCGGAGAGGCCGTCGCCGACATAGACCGTCCACCTCTCCGCGCCCTCCGCGCCGGCATGCTGATCCATCTGAGCGCATTTGCAGAGTCCGCAGCCCCCCCGGCAGTCGTCTTTTCCGTGAGGGAAGGTCAGCACTTGCTGCATCGGCTGTTCCCAACGAAGATGGTTCGCATAGTGCGGCAGCGAATCGAGACGGTGGACGCGCAAGATCTCCTCCATGAGAAAATCGATCCCGTCGCTCACAATCGTGAACGTTCCTCCCAGGAGGCGGCACGATTGGACCAACGCATGGATTCCCGGATCGACCGGGATCTCCCGAACAAAAGCGCGAACCGCTTCCGGTGTCGCCCGAATCAATCGGACTTGCTGCGCCATGCACTCTCGCGCGGAGATCTCCCCCGCCTCCCACTTCTGCTCCCATTCCAAATATTTCGGATCGGCGAATTGCTCGAGCACCGCATCGGTCGTATCCCGAACCGTGATTGTTCCATCAAAATCACAGAAGCAATGCAGCATCCTGATCCCTTCCCCGGTGGTCCAATGAATGTGAGTCAACGAAATAAGTCAATCGAGATCGGTCATTAGGGCGCAGCGTTTCGCCGCAAAAACCATCCCGTCAATGAACCTTCACCCGCTCCGGTTCCACCGCCGCATCGGCCCGCTGTTCCTCCAGGCGCGGCGTCCCCTTTTCCCGTTCGACCAGCAAATATAACACAGGGAGAACAATTAATGTCAACAGCGTCGCCGAAAGGAGTCCGCCGATAATGACCACCGCCAACGGCTTCTGCACCTCCGACCCGATCCCGTGAGAGAGGGCCATCGGCAGGAGCCCCAACATCGCAAGCAATGCCGTCATCAAGACGGTCCGAAGGCGATCGAGGGCCCCGCGCACCACCGTCTCGAACCGGCTCTCCCCGGGACGCCGCTGCTCGTTAAAATAGCTGACCATGACCACCCCGTTGAGAACCGCTTGACCGAAGAGCGCGATGAAGCCGACCGCCGCCGACACGCTGAGCGGAATGCCGGTGATTAGCAGGGCGAAGATGCCGCCGATGAGGGCAAACGGAACGTTCAACAGAATCAACAATGCATGTTTGGCCGATTTAAAAGCATTGAATAATAGCACAAAAATTAAAAAAATGCTGACCGGAACGATCACCCGAAGGCGCGCCATCGCCCGCTGCTGATTCTCGAATTCTCCCCCCCAGGTCAACCAATAACCGGGGGGGAAAGAAAGCCGTCCGACCCGCTCCTGCATCTCCTGAACGACACTCCCCATATCCCTGTTTCGGATGAAGATGCCGACCGCCGCCACCCGTGTTCCCGATTCCCGGCTGATGTTCATGCTTCCCCGCTCCACATGGATCGTGGCGACTTGATCGAGCGGGATGCGTAGCCCGTTGGGGGTGTCGATTAGGAGGTTGCGGACCGCTTCGACATTGCTGCGGCCCTCCTCAGGGAGCCGGACGACGACCCCGAAGCGCCGCTCGCCTTCCCAGATTTCCGTGGCGACCCGTCCGCCGAGCGCCGTTTCGATAAAGTCCTGGAACTCGGAGACGTTCAGCCCATAGCGGCCGGCCCGCGCCCGATCAACCTCGATCTGCAATTGAGGTATCTGGCCGGCCCGGTCGATGAAGGCGCGCGCCACCCCTCGCACGCCGGCGACCGTCCGCAGGACCTCTTGTGCTTTCTCTTGCAGTCCTTCTCTCTCTTGGCTGAAAACCTTGATGATGATCTGCCCGTCGATTTGTGAAATGCTCTCCAAGATATTGTCGCGGATGGGCTGAGAGAAACTCGGCTCGATTCCGGGCAACGGTTTCATCGATTGCTCGATCTCGGAAATGATGCTTTCTTTTGTCATCCCCGCCCGCCATTCCGCCGGCGGTTTTACATCGACGAAGAACTCGGCCATGTTGATTAATTTCGGATCGGTTCCATCCTCAGGCCGGCCCGCTTTTGAGATGACCGTCTTCACCTCCGGCACCTTTCGGATCGTCTCACGGATCAAGGCGCAGACCCGCGATACTTCAGTGACTGAAATGCCGGGGGGAAGATTGACATTGACCCAGAGGGTCCCCTCATTTAATTCCGGAAGAAATTCGCTCCCGAGTCGCGGCACGCAGAGCAGACTGATCACCAACATTCCAATGGCAACGCCAAGGACCGCTTTTTTATGGCGCAATGCCGAGGTCAATAACGGCCGGTAGATCCGCTTGCAGGTCCGGAGAAGCAAGTTCTCTTTTTCCGCCTCCCCCGCGCGAAGCAGAAAAAATGAAAGGAGCGGAACGAGGGTGAGGGAGAAGAGAAGGGATCCGACCAATGCCGAAATAATGGTGTAGGCCATCGGCGCAAAAATCCGTCCCTCTTGCCGCTGAAGGGTAAAGATCGGCAGATGCGCTAGGATGATGATGACCATCGAGAAGAAAGTAGGTCGTCCGACCTGCGCGGTCGCCTCCAGTACCGCGGCGCGTGCCGAATCCCGGTCTCGATTTCCCGTCTGGTGGGAGAGGGCGCTGAAGATATTCTCTACCACGATCACCGCGCCGTCGACGATGATCCCGAAATCCATCGCTCCAAGGGAGAGCAGATTGGCCGGTATCCCCCTTAACCTCAGGCCGATAAAGGTCGCAAGTAATGCAAGGGGAATCATCGCCGCGACGATCAGCGCTGGCCTGAAACGGCCGAGGAAGAGGAAGAGAACGATCGTTACCAGAACGGCGCCCTCGATCAAATTTTTAAAGACGGTCTTCAGCGTTGTATTGATCAGCCAGCTTCGATCATAAAAGGAGACGATCTGAACCCCTTTGGGAAGGATCGACCGGTTGAGCGTCTCCATTTTATTTTTTACGTCGGCAAGGACCTCGGAGGGATTCTCCCCTTTTCGCATCACCACGATCCCGGTGACGATATCGTCCTCTTGATCCTGGCCGACGATCCCCTGGCGGGGAACCGCACCGACACGAATTCGTGCAAGGTCCCGGATGAACAGCGGGGTGCCGTCGTGCTCCGCCACCAGAACATTTCCGATGTCCTCGCTCGATCGGAGCAGACCGATCCCGCGGATCAAAAACTGCTGCTCTCCCTGCTCCAGATAGTTTCCTCCGCCGTTGCTGTTCCCTTGACCGAGGGCGGCATAGACCTGCTGCAGCGAAACGTGGTAGGCCTTCATCCGAAGCGGATCGAGCTCGACTTCATATTGTTTGATAAACCCGCCGAGGCTCACGACATCGGCGACGCCGGGGATCATCTTCAAGTGGCGGGTGATCACCCAGTCCTGAATCGACCTGAGCTCGGTCGCAGAAGCATTCTCCCCTTTTACCCGATATCGGTAGATCTCCCCGATGGGGGTGGAGAGGGGGGCCAGACCCGGCTGGACGCCGGGGGGGAGGTCGGCCCCTTGAAGCCGTTCCAGCACCTGCTGCCGGGCGAAATAATCGGTAACCTGATCATCGAAGGTCAGGATAATGTAAGAGAGACCGAATTGGGTATGCGAGAACATCTTAACGGAGTGAGGGAGACCGCTCAGTCCGGTCTCCAGCGGAACCGTAATCTGCTTCTCCACCTCCTCCGGCGCATGGCCCGGAAAGAGGGTGATGACCGTCACCTGAACGTCGGTGACGTCGGGGAAGGCCTCGATCGGAAGGGACCGAAACGCCAGGATCCCCGCTGCGATAAAAGAGACGGTCAACAAAGCCATCAAGAGCGGCTGTTGCAATGCAAATTGAATAATCCGTCTGACCAAACCTATTTTTCTCCAGATGGACTGCGGTCGATACTGAGATTGCTCACCGGCTCAAGAGCCGGCGTCGAAGGCTGCTTTCAATAGCAACACCCCGTTGATGACCACCCGATCACCGCTCTTCAACCCTTCCAATATCTGAACTTCAGAGCCCCATTGCGGACCGAGGGTGACCGCTTTGCGATCGAACGTCTGATCGGCGGCCACCCGAAACACATAGCTTTTGCCCCCCTCCTCCACAACGGCGCTGAAGGGGACGGTCACGATCTTCTCCGCGGAGGCGGCCTGAACAGCGATCCGCGCAAACATCTCCGGCTTCAAGCGTCCGCCCGGATTCGGAACCTCTCCTCGGACCTGAATGGTTCGGGTGGCGGGGTCGACCTGATCGCCGATATATCGGACTTTTCCGATAAACCGCTCGTTCGGATAAGCGTCGACCGTCACAGCCACCTCCGCGTTGAGGGCGATCCGCGCGACATCTTTCTCAAAAATCTGGCCGACAAAGTCGACAGTGGAAAGATCGGCGACGGTAAAGAGGATCTGTGCCGGATCGGTCCCGACCGCCTGGCCCCGCGTGATATTTTTCTCTACGATGACGCCGGAGATCGGCGCCTTCAACTCAAAGAGCGCCTGCGCCGAGGGATTGCCGCTCTCTGCAATTCGCTCCGGATCGAGCGAAAACATCACGAGGCGCGATTTGGCGCGGTTGAGCTCGGTCTGCGCCTTGAGATAATCGTTCTTCGCCTGCTGCAGATCTTTCTGAGAGATCGCCTTGGTCTCGAAGAGATCTTCGGCCAGATGAAAACCCCTTTCCGAAAAGGCGAGGTCGGAACGGGCTCGAAGGAAATCGGAGTAGGCCGAGACCGCATCCGGACTTTCGATAACGATCAGCGGGGCCCCCTCGGAGACCCGATCTCCTAATTTTGCGACGATCCGGGACGCCCGGCCGGATACCGGAGAAGAGACCTTGCTGACCCGATCTTCTTTATATTGAATTTTTCCGGAGACGAGAATCTCCATCCGGCCCGGCCGGGAGACCACCTCTCGGATCATCACCCCTTTGGCGGCGCTCTCGGTCAATTTGGGCGGCTTCTTCTCCTCCACGGGAAGCTCTTCGCCGGCAGCGGTGCTTGCCGGGGTTCGGCCGCACGAGGAGAGCAAAAAGAGCAAGAGGAGCGCTCCGAGGAAAACCGACAGGATAACAAGATCATTTCGCTTCATCGAAGAATCTCCTTCCCAGAAACAAAATCGAGTTGAAAGAGGCTGATTTGATATTGGAAGAGCGCTTCGTGATAATTTCGCTGCGTGGTGTTATACGTTCGCTCCGAGTCGAAGAGGTCCAGGAGGCTCGCCCCCCCCTTCGTGTAGGCCCGCTCGGCAATCTCCCTCGAAGAGGCGGCATCGCGAAGGACCTGCGATTCGAAGAAGAGGACCTGAAGGCGCTTCTGAAGAAAATCGCGATAAGCGTACTCCGCATCGAGGAGAATTTGATGTTCCTTTTCTTGCCGGGAGAGTCTCGTTGTCTCGACCCGGACATTGGCCTTTCGAACCTCCCCTTGGTTTCGATCAAAAAGAGGGAGCGAAACGCTCAACCCGGCCCCCACCATGCCGTGATAATCGGGACCGACGGTATCGTATTCCATCCCCACCGACACATTCGGATAACGCATCGCCCGCGCCAGCCTCGCTTCGCTCTCCACCCGCCGCAATTCGCTTTCCACTTCCTGCATATCGGGCCGTGACAGGACCGCCTCTTTTTTAAGGTTCTCTAAATCGACCCTCCGCTCCTGATATTCCAGCTCCCCGGCCAGTTCGACCGGAGCGGAGGGATCGAGGACCAGAAGCTCCTTTAACTTCTTCTCCTGCTCCTGAATTTCCGACCGGACCGAGAGAATGTCGTTCTGGTAATCGAGCTGTTGCAGCCGGATCTTGATCAGCTCGGCCTCCGAAATATCTCCTTTCCGATAACGGAGCGTATTCACCCGGAGGATCTCTGCAAAGCGCTCCGCGCTCCCTTCAGCCAGGCGGAGATTTTTCTGCAGCATCAAGATCCGATAGAAGGTGGTCTCCACCTCCAGTGTGAGCTGCCGAACCTGATGGCGGTGTTGAAAGTCGGACGACTCGACCGCACGTTCGGAGGCTTCGATCCGATACCTTCGCTTCCCGAAGGTCTCAATCGGCTGGTCGATCCGGGCCGTCACCTGCGAGCCGTTGCGAGGCATTTGAAGATCAACAAAAGTATCGTTCAGGCTCAGAACGGGATTGGGAAGGAGCCCGGCGCTGATTCGGTCGGCCCGACTCGCGGCGATGTTCAAGCGCGCGGTTGCAACGGCGAAGTTCCGTTCGCGGGCCAGCCGGATTGAATCCTCCAGCGTGAGCCGTAACGTCGGCGCCTCCGCGAACCCCCGACCCTCACCCGAGAGGAGCACCCAGAGGACAACGAAAGCACAAACGGCCTGCTGTATATAGGAAGGCATTTTTCTCACGACCACATCGTGCAACTGTTTGCAAGGGATATGCCGACCTCGATTCACGGAATGAGTGGCCGAGTGCCGTAATTTCGAAGCAGATCTGCTGTTGGCAAAGTAGGTTCGGGTGGAAAGCACCGAAAATCGGAAGGGGAGCCCCTACCCCTAATATTCTCGGTCGATTTCGTAACGCTTGATTTTCAACCGGAGGGTTTTATAGTCTATCTGGAGCTCTTCCGCAACGCGCGATTTATTCCAGTGATGCCTTCGAAGCGCCTCCAGAATCACCCCCTTCTCGGCATTCTCGATCGCCTGGCGGCCGACCATCTTAAAGGTCCGGGGCGACGGTTCGGCTGAAACGGACTTCTCTTTCGGCATCAGGTAAAGCTCGTCCGGACTGATGATCCCGCCGTCGCAAAGGATCACCGCCCGCTCCAAGAGATTCTCGAGCTCCCGTACATTTCCGGGATAATCATATTCCATCAGCTTTTGCGTCGCTTCCGGAGAGATTTGGACATGCCGTCTTCCTTCTTGCCGAAACTTCTCCAAGAAGTGCTCCACCAGAATCGGAATGTCCTCGAGCCGCTCTCGAAGCGGTGGGAGATGGATCGGGATGACATTGAGCCGATAAAAAAGATCGCCTCGGAATCGGCCGGTCCGGACCTCTTCCTGAAGGTCCCGGTTGGTCGCCGCGATAATGCGGACGTCGACTTTGACCGTCTTGGTCCCGCCGACCCGCTCAAAGGCGCGGGTTTCGACGACATGAAGGAATTTTCCCTGCAGTTGTCCATTCATCTCGGCCACCTCGTCGAGAAAGAGGGTACCCCGGTCGGCCAATTCAAACCGCCCCACCCGGTGGGCGGTCGCACCGGTGAACGCCCCCTTCTCATGGCCGAAGAATTCACTCTCTAAGAGCCCTTCCGGAATCGCCGCGCAGTTGACTTCGACAAAAGGCTCCTCTTTCCGGGCGCTGTTGTAGTGGATCGTCCGGGCGACGACGCTCTTGCCGGTCCCCGTCTCGCCGGTGATGAGGATGGTCGCTTTGTCGTCCGAAGAGACCCGGCGGACCATCCGGAGGACATTCTGCATCGCTTGACTCTTCCCCAGAATATTCCCCGCCTGGTATTTTAAACCGAGCTCCCCCTTCAAATAGCGGTTCTCATTCTCCATCTCGATGCTCTTGAAGGCCCGTTTGACCGTCATGACAAATTCGTCTTTGGAAAAGGGCTTCGTCACATAATCATAGGCCCCCTCGCGCATCGCTTGAACCGCCGTCTCGATCGTTCCATAGGCGGTCATGACGATCACCGTGAGCGAAGGCTTCAGCGTCTTCATGCTTCTTAACAGCTCCAGCCCGCCGATACGGGGCATCCGCAAATCGGTGACGACCAGATCAAAGTCAACCTCTTTGACCAACTCAAGCGCTTTGGCCGAATCGGAAAGAGCGGTCACGCCGATTCCTTCGCTGGTGAGGATCTCCTGAAGAATCGCCGCTTGAACCTTTTCATCGTCGATAATCAAAACTTGGTGCCTAGACATGGACCGCCTCTCTTTCAATGGGCAAGGTGAGGATAAAGCGCGCCCCCTCGCCAAGCTGACTTTCGACCCGGATGTTCCCGCCGTGCGCCTCGATGATCCTGGAGACGATGGCCAATCCCAATCCGAAGCCGTTTACTTTGGTGGTGAAATACGGCTCAAAAAGATGGGGAAGATTTTCCGGTGCAATCCCGATGCCGGTATCTTTGAATTCCACCGCGACCACCTCCCTTCCGTTCTGAACGGCTTCCGGACGGGTCGATATCTTTAACCGCCCTCCGCTCGGCATCGCCTGAATGGCATTGATGAAGAGGTTCAAGATCGCCTGCCGTAGCTGACTATAATCGGCCTTGATCATCGGAAGCGAGGGATCGTGCCGTACTTCGACGTCGATTCCATGATTCAACGCCTCCGTCTCGGTGAGCCGGACCACTTCGCCGATGACTTCGCGAAGATCGGTCGACTGCAGCTCCAGTCGGCGCGGCCCGGCAAAGCGGAGAAAATCTTCGACAATCTTATTGAGCCGGCCGACCTCGCCTTTGATGTCGTCGATCAGTCCGATAAATTTTTGGGCCCGCTCTCCCTCTCTCGGTCGGAAAGAGTCCCTCACATGATCGATAATTAGGCCGATCGAGTTGAGCGGATTGCGGATTTCATGCGCCATCTTGGCGGAGAACTGGCTCGCGATCTCCAGCGTCTCCATCCGCTTGCGGGTCTCCTCGAACCGCTTTAGGTCCTCCCCCATCCGGTTGAACGCGATCATCAGCTGACCGATCTCATCTCGCCTTCCTTCCTGGAGCTTGAGCCCGAACTCCCCTTTCCCGATCAGGGCCGCCGCCTCGGCGAGCTGATTGATCGGAGAGGTCAGGTTCCTCGCCAAAACGATTGCAATTCCGGTCCCGACACAGAAAAGCCCCCCGGCGACGAGAAGGCTGATGACCCGGGTTTTTCGGATCAGCGTCAGCGATTCGTCGAGGGCCATTTCGATTCTGGCAAAGCCGAACGGAACCTTTTCATTGAATAGGGCGAGGGTAATAAAGAGGTAGGTCCCCCCCTGGAGTTCCTTAATCTCCGCATAAATTTCATTGTGTTGGAGTTTATCGAGGGTTTGCCGGCTCAGCCGTTCGCTTTTGGGGAGGACCCGCCCTTCTTTCGACACCGGATAATCGATGATCACCCGGTGATCTTCGTCGAAAATAAAGAGATCATGAAATCCCTCATTTTCATTGTAGAGGTCGAGGCGGATCTCTTCTTCCCCGAATTGCCTAATAAAATCGCGGATCTGATTTTTTTCCGTGTCCGAGATATGGGCCAGATCGGTTTGGCGGGTCTTTAAAATCAGCTGCGTCAGATTAATCTGGAGGGTTTTCCCGAGAAGAAGGGCGCGCTGCTGAATCTGATCGATCAGCATGCTCCGTTCAATATGGGAGTCGAGAAAGAAAAAAGAGACCGTCGTGGAGAAGAGAAGGAGCAAGACCACAAAGATCAACTTCGCCCGATAAGACTTTTGAATCATGTTGAGCTTTCCTGAGCGCCTCTTGCCTCTCGATGCGGGCGGAATCAACCGACTGAAACCCGGCGCGCTTCTTCCCCCTGCAGACGCTTGCAAAGGCGAGACCTGTTATTGATGCATCTCCTTCGATGCAACGTGAGCCGAAACCCTCTTTATCGGGTTCCTGCACCCGAATGACGGGAGATGTCCCCTGAATCTGTTTTCATCGACTGAATCAATTCCAGGAGGTGGGTGACCGGAATAACGGAACGAACGGGGATGGAAGTCAGACGAGAAAAGACCGGGTTATTTCGCAAGCAATAGAGAGCCTGCCGTGGCAACGGACCGCTCGGTCATTCCGCCCTACTCCCACTCGATCGTGCTTGGAGGTTTGGAAGAGATGTCATAGACAACGCGGTTGATTCCTTTGACCTCATTGATGATCCGACTGGAGATCCGCTTGAGAACATCGTGCGGGAGATCGGCCCAATCGGCCGTCATCCCGTCTTGGCTGGTCACGGCGCGCAGCGCGATGGCGTTCTCATACGTCCGCTCATCCCCCATCACCCCGACACTCTGCACCGGAAGGAAAACGGCAAACGCCTGCCAGATCGATTGATACAATCCTGCGGCACGGATCTCCTCTTCGAAGATGGCGTCGGCGTCGCGGAGCCGATCGAGTTTTTCATGCGTGACCTTTCCCAACACGCGGACCGCCAGACCGGGTCCGGGAAAAGGATGGCGGTAGAGGAGGACCTCCGGAATGCCGAGCTCGACACCGAGCCGCCGGACCTCGTCTTTGAAGAGCATCCGAAGCGGCTCGACCAGCTTCAACCGCATCCGCTTCGGCAGCCCGCCGACATTGTGATGGGTCTTGATCGTCGCCGACGGCCCTTTCACCGAGACGCTTTCAATCACGTCGGGATAAAGGGTCCCTTGAACGAGGAAGTCGACCCGACCGACTTTTTTCGCCTCTTCGTCGAAGATACGGATGAACTCTCTTCCGATGATCTTCCGCTTCCGCTCGGGGTGGCTGTTGGTGGAGAGCTGTCGGAGGAACCGATCCGAGGCGTCGACGAAGCGAATATTGAGCTTGAGGTTTTTCTTAAAGGTGTCGAGGACGCGCTTCGCCTCCCCTTTTCGTAACAGCCCGTTATCGACGAAGATGCAGGTGAGCCGTTTCCCGATCACCCGCTGAACCAAGACCGCCGCCACGCTGGAATCGACCCCGCCGCTCAACGCGCAGAGCGCATGCCCCTCCCCCACCTGCGCCGCAATCGTACTCTCGGCTTCCTTCAGGAACGACCCCATATCCCAGGTCGGACTACAGCCGGCGACCCGATAAAGGAAGTTTTGAAGGATCTGCATCCCTTGGACGGTATGAACCACCTCCGGATGAAATTGAAGCGCGTAGAAGTGACGCCGGGGGTCTCTCATCGCTGCGGCGGGAGAGTTGTCGGTCCGTGCGATCGATTGAAAACCGGGGGGAAGCGTCTCGATTCGATCGCCGTGGCTCATCCAGACGGGGTTTCGATCGGGCAGCCCCTTGAGGAGGTCGGACGCCTCTTCGACCCACAGATCGGCCCGGCCGTATTCGCGCTTCGCCGCGCGGGCGACCCGGCCGCCCAAGAGGTGCGTCATCAGCTGCATGCCGTAACAGATCCCTAAAATCGGGATGGAGAGCTTAAAAATTCCAGGATCGCAGAGAGGGGCATTTTTGTCGTAGACGCTCGCCGGTCCGCCGGAGAGGATCAGACCGGCCGGCCGCTGCGCCTCGATCTGAGCAAGCGGAAAATGATAGGGGACGATTTCGGAGTAGACATGGCTCTCGCGAACCCGGCGGGCGATTAATTGGGTATATTGAGATCCAAAATCGAGGATGAGGATTTTAGCCGTGGCGGATGACATCAGACCTGTGTCGCGGCGCGGGGGAGGCGGACGCCATTACACGTCCCCGCCGCGCTCATAATTAGGAGATTCCTTCGTGATGATCACATCGTGGGGATGGCTCTCCCGCAACCCGGCATGGGTCACCCGGATGAACTCCGTCTTCTCGCGAAGCTCCCCGATGTTTCGCGCCCCGCAATATCCCATTCCGGCCCGCAGTCCGCCGACGAGCTGATAGACCACCGCCGAGAGGGTCCCTTTATACGGAACGCGTCCTTCAATCCCTTCCGGAACGAGCTTGGACTCCGGCTCGAATTCCTGGAAGTAGCGGTCTTTTCCGCCGCGCTGCATGGCGCCGAGCGATCCCATTCCGCGGTAGACTTTATAGCTCCGTCCTTGGAGCAGAACGGTCTCTCCGGGACTCTCCTCCGTGCCGGCGAAAAGGCCGCCGAGCATGACCGAGTGGGCGCCGGCGGCGATCGCTTTCGTAATGTCGCCGGAGTATTTGATTCCGCCGTCCGCTATAATCGGAATTTTATATTTCTTGGCCCCTTTGGCGCATTGTGAAATCGCCGTCAGCTGCGGCATTCCGGCCCCCGCGATCACCCGCGTGGTGCAGATCGATCCCGGACCGACGCCGACCTTCACCGCATCGACCCCCGCCTTGATCAGATCGACCGTTGCATCGGCGGTGGCGACATTGCCGCCGACCATCTCCACATCGGGATAGCGTTTGCGGATCGCCTTGATCGTGTCGAGCACCGCAACCGAGTGACCGTGGGCCGTATCAACGATGATCAAATCGACCCCCGCCCGGATCAGCGCATCGACTCGGTCTTTGGAGTCGCCGCCGATGCCGACCGCCCCGCCGACGCGGAGCCGGCCGAACCTGTCCTTGCAGGCGTTCGGATATTTAATCTTCTTTTCGATATCCTTGATGGTGATCAGCCCTTTGAGCTCGAACCGATCATTCACGACCGGGAGCTTCTCGATCCGATTCTTATGGAGAATCTTCCTGGCCTCTTCCAGGGTGGTCCCTTCGGGCGCGGTGATCAGCGGCTCTTTGGTCATCACCTCCGAGACCTTCAGGTTCATCCGGCTCTCGAAGCGGATATCGCGGTTGGTCAGAATGCCGACGAGCTTGCCGCTCTGCGTCACCGGGATGCCGGAGATCCGATATTGATTCATCAGCTTCAGCGCTTCGTGCAGATGCCGGTCGGGGGAGATCGTGATCGGATCAACGATCATGCCGCTTTCCGATTTCTTCACCCGGTCGACCTCGGCCGCCTGCGCCTCTACGGAAAGGGCGCGATGAATGATGCCGATGCCCCCCTCCCGCGCCACGGCAATCGCAAGCCGAGATTCGGTGACGGTATCCATGGCCGCGCTGAGGATCGGAATCTGGATCTCGATGTGGCGTGTAAGGTGGGTCCGAAGGTTGACGTCGCGCGGCAAGACGGAAGAGCGGGCGGGAACAAGGATGACGTCATCAAAGGTCAATCCCTCTTGAAGTTTCTCCGATAACATCACAAGGCCTCTGTTGGTTTTGAATAAAGTGATTATTATTATCATATACTGTCACGGAGGTCAAGGGCGGTGGTTAAAAACAAAAAAGGCCCCGGGGTTTTTCCCCGGGGCCTTTTCATTGTCGTTCCGCTATGCAGCGAGGCTGACGTTCACCGCCTGCGGGCCTTTCTTCCCCTGTTCAACATCGAATTGAACTTTTTGACCCTCTTCAAGCTTCCGGTAACCTTCACCTTGAATCGCTGTGTAGTGGACAAACACATCGCCGCCATCATCGCGAGTGATGAATCCAAACCCTTTGTTGGCGTCGAACCATTTGACACGTCCGTTTATCATGGAGCTTTCCTCCTTCGTTTCGCTCTTACCTATCTTCATTCTCCTTGGCAGGAAGAGCACTGCCGCCTGCTGAATCGAGTATCTCTTCACAGCGCCGATCGCTCGGCGACTCCGATTAAAAATCTTTCGAACCGGCTTCCCTAATTAGATTAAATTAAACCTAGCACAATGAGAAAATAGAAGTCAACGAATCGGGAAGGAATGAAAAAAGAATGAAAGGAAGCTCACAAATGGAGGAAATTAATCGTGGTGATCGGCCGGAGCGTCATCATGATGATGATCTTCGGAGGTCGATTCAGAAGCGGCGGGCGCGTGGGGATGATCGCCTTCATCGTGATGATGGTCTTCCTCTTCATGATCCATTGTCCCCTCCGCGGCACCCTCTTCATGGGAGTGCGAATGTTGATGGAGTTGGGGGGGGATGATCCAACCATAAAGGGTCAGGCCGAACAGAGCGAGGGCGATGAGGCCGCCGAGGCCCAAGATCCCTTTCCGGGCGTCGAGCTTTCGCTCCTGTCCGCGATCGATCAAGGGAACCAAGAGGAGAAAACCGAAGAGCGCCGTGGTGATATAGAGGACCGCGCCGATGCCCCAGACATTCTCGAACCAATACATCCAGAGAAACGGCCAGGGGGGCTTGATCGCCGCCTCCTGTCCCGACGGGGCGCCGAGCAAGGGAGCGCGGAAAAAAATCGCCAACACCGCCAGGGCGCCATAGTAGAAAACCGATGCCAAAACGATGGTCCGAGCATGCTCGCTGAATTTCCCCCGCACCTCCGGCTCGGGGACGGACGGCGCGTTCGACCACTTCCCCCAAAAGGTCGGCGACAGGTTCAAAACATGGATCAGATAAAAATGCACGACGATGAGGAGAACGATGATCACCGGAAAGATAGTGATGTGGGAAACATAGACCCGGAGATTCATCACGGTGCTGCCGGGAAGCCATTCGGTCATCAGCGCGCCGAGCGGCCCCAGCATCCGGAGCAGCTCTTTGTAATGGCCGAGCGCGTCGGATCCTTCCTGATCCCACTTCAGCACCGTCCCGCTGAAATACGATCCCATCATCATCGTCGCCAACAGCGCCACGCCGATCCACCAGGTCACCTGCCGGGGCTGCTTGTAGGCGCCGGTGACGAATACGCGTGTGGTATGGAGGATGAGGACGGCGAGGACCCCTTGCGCAAACCAGAAATGAAGCGCGCGCAGATAACTGGCCCAGCCGATCTTTTGGATCTGCTCGAGACTTTGATAGGCCTGCTGCGGGAGGGGATTGTATAGCTGCGAGAGGATAAAGCCGGTCAAGACCATCAGCACGAAGCCGATGAAGACGATCCCGCCGAAGGAGTAGAGAACGGAGCGACCATGTTCGGGAACGGGAAAGTCAAGTCGGTTCAATCCCAGCCAGGTATCGAATCGGCCGAATGGGGACGGTTTGTTTTCCGGTTTTCCTGGAACGGTCGAAGAAATGCGCTCTACTCCTGATAGCATGAAGAGACATCGTCGGGAAGCGATGTCTAATTGTGATTTAAGCCGATTCGAAAAGCTGTTTGACCATCGCGGCGAGACCGACCGGATCGTCGGCAATCGCCTCGACCTCTTTGCTCGCTTCTGCAACAAAGGGGACCGCCGTGTCGGGAAGGATCACCAAGATTCCCTGGCTCCGGGCCCGCTTCTCCACGATCATCCGGATGATCTCCCGAATGGCGGGAGGATGTCCCTCCAGCTCCCGAAGCGCTCCCCGGCTCCATTCCATCTCTTCGTTGGGGACGCGGACGGCAACCTCCCCTTTGATCTTTGCCTGACACGACAGACGGAACGGCTGCGGCAGATGCGCCTCCTCGAGCATGTTTTCTTCGTCGAGGTCGATCTCGGTCAGGTTCGGCATCCCTTCCACCACCCAGACCCGGCAGGTGCTGCAGGTCGCAAACCCACCGCAGTCGTGGCGCATCTCCAGACCGAGCTTTTCGGCCGCATCGAGGAGACTCGTTCCCTCCGGAATCTCTCCGCTTTTATTATATGGGTAAAAGGTAACCTTCGGCATGTCCCGTCTTGAAGAGAAAACAAGCGGCATTATAACCGATCGATCCGTTGAAATCAACGGGAAGGGTGATCCCGGCAGCGGTTCCGTGATCTGTCCTGCCCCTCACGAACCGGGTCTGCCGTTTTTCCCCTCGGAAGAACCCTCTTCCTCGTCGGTCTCGCCCGACGGTTCGGTTTCTTCTTCCGGGGGGGAAGGGATGCGATAGGTGCCGCTGGCCCACTGGCCGAGGTCGACCCGCTTACACCGTTCGGAACAGAACGGGCGATGTCTGTTTCCTTCCCATTCAACCGTTTTTTTACAAATCGGACAGAGTGCTTTCATCAGATCAATATATCAATAAAGAGAAGCGAGGGGAAGTCGCAGAAGAGGAGCAAATGAACTATTTGTTAAGGCGAGGCCCGTTCGATTCAATCTTCGAGAGGACGGTGTTCGTCGCGTTTCCATCCCTTCTCGAGGCGAGGACGGCGGTGATCGTTCCGATTTTGACCTTCGATTTCATCATGACCGGAATCCGCTTCTCATCCTCGGTAAACCAGATAAACACGTCTCCCTTGTCTAGGAAGATCCCTTCATACTGGGCCATCGCCTGGACTTTGATCGTATCGAATGTGCCGACCGGCGTGGTGACCCGCTCCCGGGCCAACCCGCGGATCTCCAATTTCCAGTTTTTCTCGCTTTCATGGACGTCGATGAAGACCGACTTCCCTACCTCAATCTGGCTCTTGATCCTGAAATAATAAAGCGAGCTCAATGAATCTTGAACCTGGGGCGGAATCTCAAAAACCTTCTGCTGATCGCGCTTCAATTGGACCGCCCGATGCTGCACCTGATCAAACGAGATGATCTTCTCCCTTTTTTTCTTTCCCTGGTGTTGCTTTAACTTGATGTAGTGAGAATAAAGTCCCTCGCAATCGATGTACGACTCGACCCGATCATCCACCGTATAAAAGAGGGAGACGAAATCATTCGACTGAGCCGTCGAGACGACATGGTAGACCTCCCGGCCCTTTAATTGGGTCTTCTCCAGGACCTCCAAGACGGCGGTTCCGGCGACCGCTCCCATATAATTGATCTCATACGCAAGCCGCTCGCCCGGCGCGAAAGCGGGGTTCGGCAGATGATGCGAGACGGGAGGGATTGAAATCGTCTCACCGGCTTCAATCGAAGAGATCATCAGCAGAAGCGAGAAGAGAAGAAGCCCCCACATTTTAGACCGCCGACCTCTCCGAGAGAGAAGGATGTTCTGTAAGCGCATCACTTCCCTTCCGAGAGGAGTTTATCGAAGTAGGAAATCGTCTTCTGCAGGCCTTCGTCGATTTGAATCAGGGGCGCCCATTTCAGCTTTTCCTTTGCTAGGGTGATGTCGGGGCGGCGCTTGATTGGATCGTCTTGCGGGAGCGGTTTATGGACGATTTTGGATCGGCTCCCGGTCAGCGCGATGACCTTCTCGGCCAATGCTAAGACGGTAAACTCTTCCGGATTCCCGAGATTCACCGGGCCGATAAAATTCGCTTTTCCCATCATTCGATTCAGTCCGTCGATCATATCGCTGACATAACAGAAGGAGCCGTCATCCGGCGCCATGCGCGGCCCATAGGTGTTGAAGATTCTCACAATGCGAATATCGATCCGATACTGCCGATGATAGTCCATCATCAAGGTTTCGGCTACTCTTTTCCCTTCATCATAGCAGCTTCGAATGCCGATGGGGTTGACATGTCCCCAGTACCCTTCGGTCTGTGGGTGCTGCTTGGGGTCTCCGTAGACTTCCGAGGTCGATGCCTGCAGAATGCGCGCTTTGGTCCGCTTGGCCAGCTCCAGCATGTTCGTCACCCCCAGTACGTTGGCTTGTACGGTGCGAACCGGATCGAACTGATAATGTACAGGCGAGGCGGGGCAGGCAAGGTTGTAGATGGCATCGATCTCTAAATCGATGGGATGGATGATGTCGTGGCGAATGGCCTCAAAGCGTGGATGCTGCAGGAAAGGGGCGATGTTCTCTTTGCTGCCGGTGAAGTAGTTGTCCAGCGAGAGCACTTCATGCCCCTGCCCCAGCAGCGCTTCACACAAATGCGAGCCTAAAAACCCCGCTCCCCCGGTTACCAAAAT
>JACQEZ010000012.1 GCA_016200325.1 Candidatus Manganitrophaceae bacterium | reverse complement strand
CGCCTTGCTCTTTCCGGTGAAATCGATTGCCTCGGTGACGGCGGGGATTAATCTGCTGAAGTGGTTTGCCCTTTATCTGCCGCTTTTTTTCTGGATCGCCAAGATGGCGGTTGAGAGGAAAGTCGGTTGGGTCCGAACCCCCCTCGATCTGCCGCTGCTCCTCTACACCCTCTTGGTCCTCTCCTCTCTGGCCTATTCGATCGACCCACAGAATACGATTGACGGCATTCGCGGCGGCTACCTGAAGTTTGTGATTGTCTATCTGGTGGTGCTCCACAATTTCCGGACGGTGGAGAAGCTCAAGCGGCTGGCGACGGCGTTTGCCCTCTCCTTCCTCTGGCTCGTCGCCGCGGGCTTTTATAATTATGGAATGGGTGACACCAGTATCATCGGCGGGTTGGCGGCCCTCGGGAACCGCCACCACAATGTCGTCGGGATGTTTATGGGGGGGACCTTTCCGTTTCTCTTGCTCCTTTATGATCGGGACGCGCCGTTGATCAACAGGGCGGTCTCGGGTGGACTGATCGTATTGGGTCTCTTTGCGGTCTTCCTCACCCTCTCCCGGGGGACCTGGCTGGGGGTGTTGGTCTCCTTCCTGATCTGGGGGCGGTTCCAAACCGGGCGGGTCATGCTGACCCTCTCGACCGCCTTTGCTCTCTTGGTTTTTTTGTTTGGGCCCGCTTCGATCGGGCAGCGGGCGGAGCTGCTGAAGCATCAAGCCGGGACGATCAGCGGCCGGACGCCGATCTGGCGCGTCGCCGCCTCGTTGATTAAAGAGCGCCCCCTTCTCGGCTACGGCTACGGCCCGGGAATCTTTACCCCGATCTATGAGAAGGAACGGCGCTTCCACGAAGCGCCGGAAGCAAACGCCCCCCACGAGCATAACCTGTTTGTCGCCCTTTTGATTCAGAATGGAATGGTCGGCCTGGTCCTCTACCTCTGGATCTTGGGGGGGGTGGTCCTCTTGACCTTCCGAACCCTTTGCCGCTTGGGCACAGGGCCGGAGCGGGAGCTGCTCATTATCGTCGGAAGTGGGGTCGTCGGGGAGTACCTGGTGCATGCGTTGTTGGAGAGAAACCATGTCGGCGTCTGGGCGATTCCCTTTTGGGCGATGATGGCAATTACCTTGGTGATTCATCATCGGATGCACGCCGGCACCGCTTTCTCCTCTTTCTCCTCTGGCCCGTCCGGCAATCCGACCGAGGGATCGACAGCGCTCTTTCCCGCGGAAGGAAGCGGTCGGCAGGAATATTCAGAGCCGGAACGCTTTTAGTGAGGAAGATCACACCCAATGGATCAATAGAGTGTTGAAGGAGGAGGCTGAGTTGTATAGAATGGGGAATGACGGCACGTGTTAAATCTGCCCGGTGCGCGACGTTCTTCATCGGGAAGGTCGATCCCGACCGATTCCGGCGCGAGAGAGGGAGCGGCCTTCCTTCAACAGAGGGTTCGGCAACAGAGGTTTCGGCGGAGTGAGAGGGTGTTGAGAAGAGATCCGGCCTCCGACCTGCTCGGTTTATGTTGGACGCCTTGCTCTTTCCGGTGAAATCGATTGCCTCGGTGACGGCGGGGATTAATCTGCTGAAGTGGTTTGCCCTTTATCTGCCGCTTTTTTTCTGGATCGCCAAGATGGCGGTTGAGAGGAAAGTCGGTTGGGTCCGAACCCCTCTCGATCTGCCGCTGCTCCTCTACACCCTCTTGGTCCTCTTTTCTCTAACCTATTCGATCGATCGAGAAAATACGTTGGCCGGCATTCGCGGCGGCTACCTGAAGTTTGTGATTGTCTATCTGGTGGTGCTCCACCATTTCCGGACGGTGGAGAAGCTCAAGCGGCTGGCGACGGCGTTTGCCCTCTCCTTTCTCTGGATCGTCGTCGCCGGGCTCTATAACTATCAGGTGGGAGAGCTCAATACGATCGGCGGGTTGGCGGCCCTCGGGAACCGCCACCACAATGTCGTCGGCATGATCCTGGGGGGGACCTTTCCGTTTCTCCTCCTGATCTACCGGCGCGATGGCCCGCTGCTCGGGAGGGTGTTGTCGACCGGCCTGATTCTGGTCGGCCTCTTCGCCGTTTTCATGACCCTCTCCCGTGGGACGTGGGTGGGGGTGCTCGTGACCGTGCTTATCTGGGGGATCTATCAAAACTGGAAGGGGGTGTTGGCCCTCTCGGTCCTGTTTCTTCTCTCCGTCTTTTCTTACGGTCCCCACTTGGTGACACAGCGTGCGGAGCGGCTGGAGAGCCAGATCGGAACGGCCAGCGGCCGAACCCCTATCTGGGATATCGCGGTTGATTTGATTCAAGCGCGGCCGCTCTTCGGCTATGGGTATGGCCCGGGGATCTTTACGGAGCTTTATGAGAAAGAGCGGCTCTCCCACGCCGCGCCGGAGCCAAAGGTGCCGCATGAGCACAATCTTTTCATCTCCCTCTTGATCCAAAATGGAATCGTCGGGCTGGTCCTCTATCTCTGGATTTTCTTCGGCGTGGTGGTTTTGACGTTTCGGACGGCCCACCGTTTGGAGGCCGGACCGGAGCGGGAGCTATTGATCCTCCTCGGAAGCGGGATGATCGGCGAGTATCTGGTGCATGCGCTGCTGGAGAGAAACAACGTCGGTTTCTGGGCGATTCCCTTCTGGGCGATGACCGCGATGGCCTTGGTGATCTACTCTCGGAGAGAGGTGAGGGACCTCTCTTTCTCGCGCGAGGCGGTTGCGCAACCGGTGAAGTAATATGCCAGAGAAGCGAGGCTTTAAAGATTACTTTTCCGATCAGGCCGAGGGCTATGCCGTCTTCCGACCCCGCTATCCGGAAATCTTGTTCGAATCGCTCGCCGAATCGGCTCCCCGACGGGAGCAGGCGTGGGATTGCGCAACGGGAAGCGGACAGGCGGCGCTCGGATTGGCGAGGCATTTTGACCGTGTCATCGCCACCGATGCCAGCCCCGAGCAGATTCAGAATGCGATCCCCGATCGACGGGTGGAATACCGGGTCGCTGCCGCCGAAAAGAGCGGATTAGCGGATGGGTCGGTCGATCTGATCACTGTCGCGCAAGCCTTGCATTGGTTTGACATCCCCGCTTTTTTTATGGAGGCGACGCGGGTCTTGGTTCCCGGCGGTCTCCTCGCGGTCTGGTGTTATCAGCTCTTCACGATCGATCCGGCGATTGACCGGCTCATCCATCTTTTTTATAGCGAAACATTGGGGCCGTATTGGCCGCCGGAGCGGAAGATGGTGGAAGAAGGGTATCAGACGATCTCTTTTCCATTTATCGAACAAAAAACGCCCCCGTTCTTCATCGAGTCCTCCATCACCCTTGACCCGCTCGGCGGTTATCTCAGAACCTGGTCGGCAACGCGACGCTACCTCGCTGCGGAGGGCCGCGATCCGGTGACCGACCTTCTCGTTTCTCTTGCGACGGTGTGGGGCGATCCTCTCCGCCCCCGCCGGATGAAGTCGCCGCTGCGTCTACGGGTGGGGCGCAAAGAGGGACGCGGATGAAATGTGGATGAAAAGGGGATAAAAATAGATCGGCTCGATCATTGGGTTCTCACCGTGCGGAAGATCGAGCGGAGCTGCGCGTTTTATGAGCGGGTGCTGGGGATGAAGGCGATGACATTCGGAAAGAATCGAAAGGCGCTCCTTTTTGGCAATCAGAAGATTAATTTACATGAACAGGGGAGGGGGCCGGCGCCGCGCGCGGCCCGACCGACCCCCGGTTCGGCCGATCTCTGTTTTCTGATCTCTACACCTCTGTCCGAGGCGATTACGGCGCTGCGGTCCGCCGGCGTGGAGATCGTCGAAGGTCCGGTCAGTCGAACCGGTGCGACCGGGCCGATCCGCTCGGTCTATCTTCGTGATCCGGATGGAAATTTGATTGAGCTTTCTAACCCGGAAAAGGACGCAACCGAGACCAGCGCTCTGTAGGGAGGCGGCTCTGAAAATAAAACTCGATCGGTCTTACCTTCGAGATTGGCGCCCCGGCGATGAGGCCTCGCTGATCCTCCATGCAAACAACCGGAACATCTGGATCAATCTGCGCGATCGCTTTCCCCATCCTTATCGTTTGGCCGACGCCCGAAAATGGATCCGACAAGCAAGTGAGGTGACCCCCCAGACCCAGTTTGCGATCGTGGTGAATGAAGCGGCGGTCGGCGGGGTCGGTTTCGAGGTGAGAGGCGATGTTTTTCGGCGGTCGGCCGAAATCGGCTATTGGCTCGGAGAGCGGTTTTGGGGTCGGGGGATCACGACGGAAGCGGTGATGGCGCTGACCGACTATGCCTTCAAGACCTTCGATCTCTGCCGAATCGACGCTGGGGTCTTCGAGTGGAATGCGGCCTCCATCCGGGTGCTCGAAAAAGCGGGCTACACGTGCGAGGCGTTGTTGAGGAAAAGCGTCACCAAGGAGGGCCAGACGATCGATCAGCTCATTTATGCGAAGATCCAGGAGGGCGGTTCGTGAACGAAGCCGAAGCGCTTTGGGTTGCTTTACGGAAGAAGACGAATGAGGGCAAAATCATAATGAGATCCTTCCTGAGACCCTCCGGCTGCGATAATTTTTCCATCTGCCTGCAGGGCCACGGCATAGGCGAAATCGATACTCTGGCCGGCCGAGACGATTCGCTTGCCCCCTTGGCCGAAAGAGGGATCGAGCGTCCCATCCGATTTATAACGGGCCACGGCGAAATCGGCGCCGGTGACATTCGAGAAGCCGGCCACGACGATCTTCCCGTCTGCCTGAAGGGCCATATCAAAGAGACCGTCATTTCCAGTATCGAGTGCTGTGACGACCTTTCCGCCGGTCCCAAAAGTTGAATCAAGGCTTCCGTCCGTATTATATCGCGCCAACGCAACGTCATAGTTATCGCTGGTGACGCTGTATCCGCCAATGACGATCCTGCCGTCTGGCTGAATCCGAACCGCCGTGGCAGCACTGCTGGCGCCCGGGGCGAAGGTGGTCGAGATTATCCCGCCTGAAAAAGCCGAATCGAGGCTGCCGTCCGTATTATATCGTGCCAGCACAAGATTGTTCGTGGAGCCGACCACGGAATAGCCGGAGAGGATAATCTTTCCGTCCGGTTGAAGCGCAATGGAGGTGACGAAGTCGTTCCCTTGGCTGATTGCGGTGATGACTTTGCCGCCGGTTCCGAATGTTGGATCGAGGTTCCCATCGGTATCAACGCGTGCCAGGGCGAAGTCATAATTGCTCCCGACCCAGGTTTGTCCGGCGACCAAAATAGATCCGTTTGGTTGAAGCACCATTGCATCAAGATAATCTTGATTTGCTCCCCCGCCCGGACCAAATCCTATAGGAGAGAATCTCTCGAAGGCTCCGTTCGTGTCATATAGAACAATACCGAAGTCATAATCTCCATTTTCAAAAATCGTCCCTCCTGCCAGAATCTTTCCGTCAGGTCGGATGACGATCTTCCCCCCGGTCCCGCCATCAAAAATTGTAGCCACCTTCCCTTCTTCTCCAAATGCGGAATCAATCTGTCCATCGGTACGATAGCGGACAAGCGAGAATCTGAAATTCTCTCCATCAAATGAATCGCCTGCTGCGATAATCTTCCCGTCTGATTGAACGGCGAGGGTGTCGGCGATCGCGCTGGCCACTTCGGAATCGACCGTCTGTTTACCTGTCGTATTAAAAGAAAGATCGAGTGTTCCATCTGAATTGTAACGTGCCAGGGCGAGATCTTTATTGTTTTTGGATAAGGATTCTCCCGCCGCTAAAATTTTCCCTCCCGATAGAAGCACAAGTGCGCGCGCAATATCGTCTCCAGCTCCGAAATCGGTCGTCACCTTACCGCCGGCGCCGAAGGTTGAATCTAGATTTCCGTTCGGGCTATATCGTGCAAGGAAAAAATCAGCATCGACTCCGTTGAACGCGTTTCCTGCAATTAAAATTTTGCTGTCTGACTGAATTTGAATGGAGAGAGCAAGGTCATCCCCACTGCCAATCGGGGTAATCACTTTACCTTGGTTGCCGAACGTCGTGTCGAAACTTCCATCGGAGAGGTTATATCGTACGAGAGCGACATCAGGATCGGTCGTATTATAAACGAATCCAGCTACGACGACGGTGGAGTTTTGGATGGCCATGGCTCGGATGGCTTCGTGACTTGTCCCAATTTGGGAAACCACTTTACCGTTTATCCCGAAAGTGGGGGAGGAATGATCAACCGCCCCTATTGCGGTATAACGAACCATGGCAAAGTCATAGTCTTGGCCATTATAGGTGTCACCCGCTACGATAATCCTACCGTCTGATTGGAGTCCAATCGCAAAGGGAAAGTCATCCCCATTCCCAATTGCAGTGGTTACTTTCCCGCCGCTTCCGAAAGTGGTATCAAGGAGACCCGAGTCATTATAAAGGACCAGGGCATAATCCGTGTTATTCCCATTGTAAGAGCTTCCAACGACCAGAATAAAATTATCTGATCGAATCGCCAAAGCAGAGGCAACATCGTCTCCAGAACCAATCTGGGTGATTGCCTTTCCGTTGACACCGAAGCTGGTATCGGGCGTTCCTTGGGTCGTATATCGGGCTACAGCGAAGTCATATTTGGTGCCATTAAATGCAGATCCCGCTACAACAATTCTTCCTATAGAATCGAGGGCGAGAGCGCGCGCTGTATCGCCCAATCCGAAATCGATGAGGACCTTCCCTTTCGTACCGAAGCTGGTGTCGAGGGTGCCATCTGGGTTGTATCGAAGGAGAAGGAAATCAGAATTAGCGCCATTAAAAGTATTGCCGGCGACAATGACCTTCCCATCTTGCTGGACCACCACACCGACAGCGCTGTCGCTTCCAAATCCGACCGGGGTGATCACTTTCCCCCCCGTTCCAAAGGTTGAGTCCAAGGTTCCTGGGGCACCCGAGACGGACCCGACGGAGTGAATCACGGTCACCACGGACGAAGCGCTTTTGCTGGCGTCGGCCTGGCTGAAGGCGACGACATGGTAGGTTCCGGGAGTGGTCGGGGCGGTATAAAGTCCGTTCGCGTCGACCACGCCGGCCGTCGCCCCTTCTTGAATCTGCCAGGTAATCCCGGGGTTGCCGGTTCCGCTGACGGTTGCGGCGAACTGTTGGGTCTCGTCGGGATGAAGGGTCGCGGTTGCAGGAGTGATGACGACGGCAATGCCGGAGCCGCTCTCTCCGCCGCCCCCTCCGCAGCCGGAAAGAAGGAGGCTGATGGAGAGGAAGAGAGAGAAAGAGGTCAGTCGCCGGGTGGTTATTAATGAGAGCATCGGCTTAATCACAGGGGATATACAAATTCGGTCTAAATTATACAGGGGAGGGTACCGTACTTATTTTCATGTGTCAAGAAGAATAACAGGGAAAGTCGGGCTATGTAAAATTAGGTATAGAGCTTATGCGAGAAGGATCGTTAGGCAGAGCACGGTCGCAGTCAGCACCAATCCCGCGACGGAAACCGCCAGGCCCCGGTCGATCGACGGCCGCGCTTGCCATTGGGTGGGATAGAGCGGTGCATTCGAGAGATAGGCGCCCGGCTCGAAGAAGTGGAGCTCCTGTTCCAGAAGGATCAATTGGCGCTTCGCCCCTTCGTGGCGCGATTTTTCCTGGCGGATCTGATTGATCAGCAGGAGGGTGACGAGTCCGACGCCGACGCAGGAAAGGCCCTTCAGTTCGGGATGAATCAGCCGGCCGCCCGAGAGGAGGACGGCGAGGACCGAGAGCGACACAAAAGTGAGCATCCCGTTTCGGGCGATCTGCATCATTGCGGCGCGGCGGTTGTAGACCTCCTGCTTGAAGATCGGATAGATCGCACGGAGCGTCTCGGCTGTTTCGATTTGCGAGTGCTTCTCGATCATCGTCCGCTGACCTGGTTGAAAAAAGGCGAGGTGAGACGGATGGCAGCGATGCCGTCGATGAGGGTGCGGATGGTGAGTCCCAACATGCAGAGGCGGTCGAGTTGTGGCTTGGGGATCTTCTGCCCCTCTCGATCCCGCAGGTCGTCCAAAATGGTCCAGCGTCCAGCCGGGTCGAGTCGATCGAGAATCGCTTCTTCTTCGGGTCGGAGCGCGTTTCGAAGGGCCGCCTGAAGCGCTTCGACCGAGGGGCCCCCCTCCTCTCCGAAAGCATGGTTCAGCAGGAGCGGATGGCCGCCGGTGTCGTTCCAGATCCGATCGGCCGCTTCGCTGCTCGCCGTGGGGCCGAGCGCTTCTCGGATGATCTCGCGTGCTTCCCGGATTGGGATGGCGGAGAGGGGATAGAGGCGGAGCGGCGGTTTGAAGGCGGCCGGATTTGCAAGGACCCAGTCGCCGAAGGAAGCGCCGCCGATCCAAGAGATCGCTTGAATCGGGGGGAGGGTGAGCTCCTGCGCCAGGTTGATGATCTGGGGAATCAGCGTTTCGGAGAAGGGGAGGAGCGCCTCAGCGTTGTCGAGGAGAAGAACAATCGGACGGGAGTGGATTTCGGACGGCGCTTTCTCATAGAGATGATGGAGCTGCGTCATCAGCTCCGGAAAGGAATTCGGAGGGCGGTGGTACCGGCTCTTCGTTTCGGGTCCGATCCCTTGCTGAAGGAGCGCCTCAAGAAGTTTCGGCCAAAAGAGGTCGGGAGCGGGGAGTCCGTTCAGATCGATTAAGACGGCCCGGTTCGGTCCGGCGTCGATCATCTCTTTCAGTCTGCGCGCGAGGGTGGTTTTTCCAATCATCGGTCCGCCGACAACCGCCGCCCAACGGCCGGCAAGAAGTTGGCCTTTGAGGTTTTCCAGCAGGCCGGTTCGGCTCCGAAACGCTTCCTTTGACATGGCCCGATCTTAACATACCCCTTTTGGATCGGCAACGAGAAAGGAGGGGGAGGGCGCACCGCGGCGCTTATTGCTTCGATTGACTCACCTCTTTTTCGAACCCCGGCAGGATCGCCTTGAAGAAGGCATTCTCGATGATCCGGATGATGGTGTCCCAGGTGCTCGATTTCGGATTTTCAATCCGGCCGGAGAGATCGGCCCGCGTCGCGACCTCGTCGCGGGGTTGGTTCTCCAACAGTTTTGAGACCCCGCCGACCAACCGCTCATAGAGTTTATGAAAAGCACTCTTCTCTTTGTCCTGGCGCCGGTCATAGACTTTGATTTTTTGAAAGAGCGGTTTGACGTAGCCGGTTACATTTCCCTCTCTCACCGCCAATTCCATGAAGAATGAAAACGCGCCGGCGGCGACATCGAAATTTCCATACGCCCGAAGGAGATCGTTCATCGTCTTTAAATCGGTCTCTTCAATGCTGACGGCGAGATTCAGATTGGGGCCTTTCTTTTGAGGCCGGAAGACGGCATTCGCGCCGAGGTTCCCGCTTCCCATAAATTTTCCCTTCAGTTTTGCCTCCGTTTTTCCCTCCGTGAGGTGGTTGCTTAAATGGGTTAATTGCAGCTCTGTTTGGTTGATATAAACGCGATAGTTCGGCTTGGCTCCTTTATTAATAAATCCGAGATTGCTTCTTGCAATATCGAGCTCATCAACGGTGATCAAGGTGGACGGTGCGCTCTCCGTCGTGGAGGCCTCTTTGGCCGTCTCCGCTGCTTTGTCTCCGCTCTTTGAAGCGGCCGGCCCCGGTTGATAGACATAGTCGATATGGGCTTGATCGAGGAGAATTTTCTCGATGTGAACCGTCTGCGTCTGCGGCGAATACTCGACCTCTCCCGCTCCGGAGAGGGTTCCCTGATGGACGATTAACGGAAGACGGCGAATCAACGGCTCGAGGTCGCGGAGATCAAGTTGATCGACGTTGAATCCGGTCTGGATTCCAATGTAGGGGACGGCGAGAAAATCGGCTTTTCCGTTGAGGCGGATTTGTCCTCGATCGAAGATGGCTCCCTCCAGATGAACCGGGGAGGGATAGACATGCGGGGCCGATTCGACGTTCAGGATGTTCTCCGCGACGAAGTGGATCTTTCGGAAATGAATCTGTTTCAGCGGAATGTTGTCGACGTAGGTCAGGTCGCCGTCGACCATTTCAAGATGGTTGATTTTCACCGGATAGATCGTTTGAATCGCCTTCTGCCAACCTCGGTCCGGGGGGGCCGGTTTTCCTTTCTCCTCCGCGTCCGACTTCTTTTGACTATGATTGATCTCCTCTTGCGCGGCCGCAAAGTTGAGGTAGACCACCGGCCGTTCAATCCGATAATCGCTGACGATCCGGCCGCGGAGCAGCGAGCGCCACTGGATGCTGGCGGTGAGCTTTTTAATCTCTGCGAGGGGAGGGGTGGGGTTGGCCTGTTGGATGACGACGATCCTCTCCAGGTCGAGGGAGAATCCGAAGACATGGAAATTGAGGGCGCCGATTTGGACTTTATATCCTTTGAGCCGGTGATTGACTTCGCGCTCCATGTAATTGCGGAGCGGCGCATCGATCAAAAAATCGAGCGCGATGAGGAGCACGATCAAGACCGCGATCGATCCGAAGAACCAATAGCTGAATTTACGTAGCGTCATGACATACCTCTCCCTCTATATTAAAAAGGTCGAGGCATAAAAACAACAATGGCCGCTTTCGCGGCCATTGCTTTTTAAAAAGAAGATGTGCTTCAGCTCTAAAGTTTCTTAAGCTCCTCGGCCATCTTCGTCAAGGTTCCCTTCGCATCCCCAAAAACCATCATCGTATTCGGCTGAATGAAGAGGGCGTTGTCGATCCCCGCAAAACCGGGGTTCATGCTCCGCTTCAAGACGATCACCGTTTTCGATTTCTCGACGTCCAAGATCGGCATCCCGTAGATCGGGCTGCTCGGATCGGTCTTCGCGGCCGGATTGACGACGTCGTTCGCTCCGATGACGAGTGAGACATCGGCATGCTCGAACTCGGGATTGATGTCGTCCATATCGAGCAGCTGATCGTAGGGGACATTCGCTTCGGCCAACAGAACGTTCATATGTCCCGGCATCCTGCCGGCGACCGGGTGGATCGCATATTTGACGGCGGTTCCGTTCTTTTCCATCAACTCGGCGAGTTCACGAACGGCATGCTGCGCCTGCGCCACCGCCATCCCATAACCGGGGACGACGATCACCAATTTGGCCGCTCGGAAGATCTCCGCCGCATCGCCCGGTGTGCCGCTTCGGACGGTCGCCTGTTGCTTGGCGGCCGCTTCCGGGGCCGGCGCGGCGACCTGCCCGAAAGCGCCGAAGATGACGTTCGAGAAGGAGCGGTTCATCGCCTTGCACATGATCACCGAGAGGAGAAAGCCGGAGGTGCCGTCGAGCGCGCCGGCGATGATGAGGACGTTATTATGAAGGACGAAGCCGGTGGCGGCGCCGGCGAGACCGGCATAGGAGTTTAAGAGCGAGATCACCGTCGGCATGTCGGCGCCGCCGATCGGGAGAACAAAGAGAACGCCGAGGGCGAGAGAAACCAAGAAAAGGGTGATGAAGAGAAAACTGTTTGCCGGATTAAAAACGAGGTAGATGCCGATCGCCGCCGCAATCCCGAAGAGGGAGATGTTCATGACATTCTGTCCCTTGTAGACGATCGGGACGCCGGTGATCAGCTCCTGTAGTTTTCCAAAGGCCATCAAGCTCCCGGTGAAGGTCAACGCGCCGAAGAGGACTTCAAACGAAAGGGCGGCCATGATATAGGGAGGAATGTTCGGCGCATAGTGATAATACTTCGCGATGCCGACCAACGAGGCGGCCAGCGCGCCGAAGGCATGGGAGAGGGCGATCCGCTGCGGCATCGCCGTCATCGGCATGAAGATCGCCATCGGCGCGCCGATCGCCGCGCCGAGCAGGATGCCGGCGAAGATCCACTCATAGCTGATAATATCTTTGTGGAGCAGGGTCCCGACGACGGCGAGGAGCATTCCGATCTCGGCGTAAATAATCCCGCGGCGCGCCTTCTCCGGCGAGGCGAGCCCCTTCAATCCGAGAATGAAAAGAACCGAGGCGGCGAGGTAGGCAAAGTCAATAAAAGTCTTGGTAGACATTTATGCAACCTCCTGGCGTTTTCTGAACATCTTCAACATCCGGTCGGTGATCATGAAGCCGCCGACGACGTTGATGCTGGCGGCGGTCACGGCGATGAATCCGAGAATGGTGCTGAAGGTCGTCTCCTGGGTTCCGGCCACCACGATCGACCCGACGAGCGAGATTCCCGAGATGGCGTTCGTTCCCGACATCAGCGGGGTGTGCAGCAGCGGCGGCACACGTGAGATGACTTCAAAGCCGAGAAATCCGGCGAGCATGAAGACATAAAGTCCGATCTCTATATCTGAAGACATTAGGTTGTTCCTCCTAATTTATTATTTTTATCCTTTTGCGGCGATCTCTTTGACCTTTGAATTAACGATCTCCCCCTTGTGGGTTACCATCGCCCCCTTCGTGATCTCATCGTTGAGGTCTAACTTCAACTCTTTGTTCACGTAGAGGTGAAAGAGAAAGTTGTGCATGTTCTTGGCATACATCTGGCTTGCATGAATCGGCACGCTGCTCGGAAGATTGGTGGCGCCGACGATCGTGACGCCGTACTCCACGACCTCCTGGCCGACCTTGCTTAACTCGCAGTTTCCTCCCTGTTCCACCGCCATGTCGACGATCACGGAGCCTTTCTTCATCTCTTTGACCATGTCGGTCGTGATGAGGACCGGCGCTTTCTTGCCGGGGATGAGCGCGGTCGTAATCACGATATCGGCCGCTTTGACATGTTGGTGAATCAGCTCTTTTTCTTTTTTGTAAAACTCTGCGGAGAGCTCCTTGGCATAACCGCCGGCATCTTCCGCCTGCTCATGGCCGAGCTCCAATTCAACGAACTCCGCGCCGAGGCTCTTCACCTGCTCCTTCACGGCGGGGCGGGTGTCGAACGCTTCGACCTGGGCCCCCAGCCGTTTGGCCGTTGCGATCGCCTGCAGCCCTGCAACGCCGGCGCCGATGATCAAAACCTTGGCCGGGGGAAGGGTGCCGGCGGCGGTGGTCATCATCGGGATCAGTTTTCCGAAGGCCGATGCGGCGAGGAGGACCGCTTTGTATCCGGCGATGCTGCTCATCGAACTGAGGACATCCATCCGTTGGGCGCGGGTAATCCGGGGGATCAGGTCGACCGAGAAGGAGGTGACCTTCCTTGCGGCCAGCTTCTGAACGATCTCGGGATAGCTCATCGGTTGAAGGAGCGCGACCAGGATCGCTCCTTCCTTCATCAACTCCACTTCGTCTTTGCCGACCTTTTCGTTCTGGAGCGGCCGTTGAATTTTGATGACAATGTCAGCATCGGAGTAAACCGATGCGGCATCAGGGGCGATTTTTGCCCCGACCTTTTCATAATCGCCGTTTGAGAAGAAAGCGGCCTGTCCGGCATCGGATTCCACCCAAACTTCCAAGCCCCCCTTGACCATCTTGTCGACCGTTTCAGGCGTGGCGGCAACCCGGCGCTCCCCGGGAAGGATCTCTTTCGGAATGGCTATCTTCATGTCGCGATCCCTTTATGCAAGAGGATTAAACTCGATATTGAGTCAGAGGAGCAAAATGGTTAATTTATAACATAGGTTTAGGTCCCCTCGTCAAGCTTTATGTTGCATTTAAAAGAGGGAACGGGGGGGCTCGTTTTAGCCCGATTTCTTCATTGCCTCGAGCGCTTCCTCGATCTGTGCCTCGACCCCTTCCCGAATCAGCTCGTCGTCGACCATGTCGATGAGGTCGTCTTCGGTCACGGTGATGAATTTTCGGGCTTTTCCTTTGGTCAGCGAGATCAAAAAATTATTGTTGGTGGAGCGGGTCGGGATCACCCCTTCCACTTTCGGATCGATCTTCTTCAGCACCTCGAAAAACTTGGCACGTCCAGCCTCGATCTCGTCCATTTTGGACCTCCTCAATGAGTAATGAACCCTGATTCAGTAGGGGTGGCGATTTGAGTTTTATTTGGGGATGGGAGAGAACCGGCCGTTAATTTCCGGCGTAGCGGCTGACCCCGCCGAAGGTGCCGAACCACTTGTTGCCATCCGCGTCGATCGCGATGGAGTAGACGTAGTTTCCCAACAAGCCGTTCATCGTATTAAAGTTTTCAAAGCGCTTTCCGTCAAATCGGCTGACCCCTTTGTTGGTTCCGAGCCACATCACCCCTTGCTTGTCGATCTCGATCGCATTGATGATATTGCCGGCCAAGCCGTCGGCGGTCGTATAATTCTTGAAGACTTTTCCGTCGAAGCGGGAGAGCCCTCCCCCCCAGGTTCCGAACCATTTCATCCCGCCGGCGTCGATCGCGGAGGAGATGACATAGTTGGGGTTCACCTCCTGATTTTCTTTTCCGTCCGCCTGGTGATGCGCTGCATTCGTCTCATATCCTCCCCCGGTCGGGGCGGATCCTTCTCCGGAGATGTCGGCGCCGAGGCCGTCTTTGTGGGTCCAGCCCTTCATCGTTTTTCCATCGAAGCGGTTGACCCCCCCTTCGGTGCCGAACCAGAGGACCCCCGACGGCTCCCGCTCCAGCGTATAGACCCATTTGTCGACCAGACCATCGTCGATCGTATAGGTGACGAATCCCTTTCCATCGAACCGGCTCGCCCCCTTCCAGGTGGCGACCCACATCGTCCCGTTCGGCTCGAAGAGGACATCATAGACCCAGAGATCGCCAAGGCCGCTCTTCGGCTTGTATTGAATCCACTCGGGACCATAGTTCCTGTCTCCATGTCCGTAGGGTGTAAACTGCTCCCATCGGCTCCCGTCGAACCGGGAGAGCCCGCCGCCGTAGGTGCCGATCCAGGCGCTGCCTTTTGCGTCAAAATGGATCGAGACGACGACATTCGAAAGAAGCCCCGATTTGGCATTATAAATTTGATGCGTTTCACTTTTTCGGTTGAAGCGGATAAGGCCGTTGGAGGTGCCGATCCAGATCTCGTCTCCCCGCGCGGCCAACGCCCGGACGACGACCTCTCCGATCTGCCAGCCGGTCCAGAGAGCGGCGGGGTTCGGCGACGGGGGAGATTGCGCCCCGCCGGTCTGAACGATTCCTATGAACAAAAATGCAACGAAGAGAACCGCCTTCCAGCGGACGGTTTCCGACGGGGCGCTCGCTCTCCCGCCGGCATCCAGACGATGAAACGACTTCATCCCTCTCCCCACTTCAGTTTTTGGCGGAGCACTTGATAGTAGTTTCGATGGGGAGACTGGATCAATTTGAGCCGCCGCTCGGAGGCTTCGATATGGATCACATCGTCTCCCTGGAGCGGAAAGGTCTCTTGTCCATCGAAGGTCACGAGCGCCTCCTTCTCGGTGCTCTTCACGACCACCTCCACCGCCACATCGGCCGGAACGACGATCGGACGGTTGGTCAACATGTGCGGCGAGATCGGCGTCAGAAGGATCGCATCGAGCGAAGGGTGAAGGATCGGTCCGCCGGCGGCGAGAGAATAGGCGGTGGAGCCGGTGGCCGTCGATACGATCAAACCGTCGGCCCGCAGCCAGGTGACGAATTGATGATTGATGGTGATCTCCAATCGGATTAGTTTGGCCAGCGTTCCGTGGCTGATGACGACATCATTGAGGACGCGGGGCTGCGGGAACTCGTTCTCTCCGCGGCGGATGGTCGATTTGAGCATCACCCTCGGATCGAGGATGTATTGTTCTTTGAAGATCTTCTCCAGGGTCGGGTAGAGCTCCTCCAGCGTGACCTCCGTGAGAAAGCCGAGGCTGCCGAGATTTACCCCGAGGATTGGGATGTCGAGCCCTTCGACCATCCGTGCGGCCGACAGGAGGGTTCCGTCCCCGCCGAGGACGATCAACATGTCGAGCGCAGGGGGGAGCGTCCGCTCCGGACCGGTCGTCTGGATCAGGAGCGCTTCTCTCCCCCGTTTCTGGAGCCAGTCGATGAGATGTTCCAGAGCGGCTTTCCCTTGGGGATGATCGGGCTTGAGGACGATACCGATTTTTTTCATGGAATAAATTTGCGCGACTCTGGTTAAGATGCGAATAAATAAGGGCGAGTTCGATTCTATACGCCCCTCTTTTCTTTGTCAACGACGGAAGCGGTTATCGGGGCAGGCCGGTCAGTAAAAAATAGCCGCCGTTATAGAAAATATGAAGCGCAAGGGAAGGGTAGAGGCTCGCATGTCGGTCTCTGAAAAACCCGAAAAGGAGGGAGGGGAAAAAGACCGCCGCAGCCCAGAGCGGAGGATGGGAGAAGAGATGTGCGAAGGTGAAAGCGATCGAGGCGCCGAGGTTTGCGGCGCTGATACCAAAGAGGGATCGACCTCCCCAGCGGGAATTCAGCCAAGCGCCCTGAAGGAAGCCCCGGAAGAGGAGCTCTTCCACCGCCGGCTGCCAGAGGACCAAGAAGAAAAATGAAAAAGAGAGGAGCTCCTCCGGCCGCAGCGGGTTTGTCGGCTGGCGCATCCAGAGGAGGAGCCAGAAGAGACCGCCCGCGAGGAGGGCGAGGAGAAAGAGGGGATCTTTATAAAAAGGAGGGAAGGTGCCGAGGCCGAGGTCCTTGATCCATCCGCGCATGAGCGAGATCCCACAATCCGATTTTGATTTTTATTTTTTTATCCAGGGCGCGTCGGGCAGGTGATTTGGACCGCCGTTTTGCGCCGTTTTGCGCTATTTTGAAGGTTTCATGATAGAATCGGAAGGTCAAAAAGGAACCTATCATGGGTGGCCCCCCTTGTCAACGAACGGCGGGGGTGGCATGGTCGCGGGGGGCGGCGCCGATTGGCTTGACAATTGATATCCATTTTCATACCATAGGTCGGTTTTGTCAAAGGAGTGATCTCAAATGCCTTACAAGATTCGCGTTCAGAAAAAAAGAGAAGAAGCCTCGCTTCGTCTGGTGGCCCGTTCGGAAGAGTGGGTGGAGCAGGTCCGTAGCAATCCAAAATGGATCTGGACCGGCGTGGGGATTGTTCTTGCGGCTCTGTTGGTTTTCCTCGGCGTTTGGTTTGTGAATAACCAAACGGAACAGAAGGCGGGTCTGCTGGAGGCCGAGGCGTTCCGGCTCTTTCACGAGCCGCCGCCCCTTCCTCAGCCGAAGGAAGAAGGAAAACCCCAGCCCGACCTTCTGGACAAGACGGAGCGGCTGAAAAAATCGGTCAGCCTCTACGATGAGATCCTGCAAAAGTATCCACGGTCGGCGACGGCGCGTACGGCGGAGTATGAGATCGGAAACATTTATTTCGAGCTGAAAGATTACGACGCCGCCGAAAAAAGATATCTCGCCTTTCTCGGAAAGCATTCCGACCAAAAAGACCTCGCCTCTTTGGCCCACCTCAAGCTCGGCTATCTCTACGAACGGAAGGGAAATGCGGATGCGGCGATGAAGCAGTTCCGGACCGCTTACGAATCGGAAGAGGGGCATAACCGCGATCAAGCCGGCTTCGAATGGGCCCGTGCATTGGAGGCGGGTGACAAGAAGAACGAAGCGGTGGAGATCTATAAAAAGGTCTCGGAAGGATATGCCAAATCACCCTGGGCGACTGAAGCGAAGGTTCGGATGGACAAACTGAACCCGCCTGCCGCGGCGGCTCCAGCCCCGACCCCCTCGGGCGCAGAGCCGGGGAAGGCCACCCCACCTCCTGCAGTCGCAAAAGAGCCTTCCGGCGCAAAGCCGAACCCGAAGCCGAAGAAATAAGTCGGGTCAAGGGCGGACAAAGGGCGACAAAGGGATAGATAGAGGCGGAGAGATTAGTTCTGGAGCGGAATGATCAGGTAGTTGCCGGCCTTAAGGTTGCGGTCTTTCCCGATCTGATTTGCCTGCAAGAGGCTCCGGATGCTCACCTCATATTTTCGGGCGATCGAGCTGAGGGTCTCCCCCTTTGAAACGCGGTGCTTTTGGACCTCATTTACCTTTGGCACCTTCGGCTCTTTCTCTGCGCCGGGGGTAAAATTGGCCAGGAAGGTTTCGCGGGTTCCCATCGGAAGCTTAAGCCGATAGTGCGGGTACCCCGGCGGAGTCATCTCTTTCTTTAGCTCCGGATTGTAGAGTTTAATATCGGCAAGGGAGACACCGGCCGCCTTTGCGATTGCCTTGAGAGAGGTCGATTTCGGAATCTCCACTTCGTCGTAAACGAATGGAGGGTGGTACTCGATGAAGAAGCCGTATTTTTGCGGATTCCTCGCGATAATCGTCGCCGCCATGAATTTGGGGACGTAATTTTTCGTTTCAGGACGGATGTGGCCCGACAGTTTTAATTCCCAGAAGTCGTCGGCCTTGGTCCGAGCCATCGCCCGCATGATCCTCCCTTCCCCGGCGTTGTATGAGGCCATCGACAACGGCCACGATCCGAACATGCCATAAAGGTCTTTTAAGTATCTTGCAGCGGCGACGGTCGATTTGACCGGATCTCTTCGTTCATCAATCCATTGATCGATTCTCAAGCCGTATTTTTTCCCGGTCCCTTTGATAAATTGCCACGGACCGGCCGCCTTGGCGCGGGAGAAGGCCTTCGGATTAAATCCGCTTTCAATCAATGCAAGGAAGACCAGATCTTCCGGCAGCGCATGCTCCCGGAGGACATTCCGCATCATCGGAATGTACTGCCCGGAACGGGCGAGCCAGAGTTCAAATTTGTCCCGAAGCCGCGTCTGGAAAAAGACGATGTAATCTTTTACCAATTCATTGAAAACGATCGGAACGTCATAGGTAATCGAGGGGTCCAGCGTATTGGGAATCAAATCGGAGAGCAACGGATCGGAGGGGATCTCAAGTGTCTGCAGGTCAAAAAAGTCTTCAGGAAGATGTTCTTCGTTTTCGATCTCTTCCAGCGGGGTGGTCCGATCGGGGGTGACGCTCTCTTTATCTGGAGAGGCGTCGAGCGGGGCCGCGACGGCGACCGTTGCCTGGATCGATCCGACCGAAAGGTCGGTCACCTCTCCCGCTCCGATCGCGGAACCGGAACCGAGCAGGGCGACGAGCGAAAATCCCAAAAAAGCGGTCCCGATTCGACTGATCTCCGTTTGCCTCATTTGTTTTTTATCCTAATCCGGCGCTCTATAACAAACAGTATATAGCAAAAACGCTGCCATCTCATTCTCAAGTGTCTCTTCTTTTGTATTCAATTTTGGACATTTTGTCAATGAAAATAGGAAAGAGTTGACTATTGAATAAACGTTCAGTAACTTCAATCTGATGGGCCATTCGACAAAATAGATTGAGACGCGGTAAAAGCGAAGCAGCGTAGATAGCTTAGATAACATAGGTAAGGAGCTCCTTCCTTACAGGCTAGTCCTCCTCTGTTTCGAAGAATGGGTGCCGGCGCCGCCTGCATTCGCGACATCGCCAACGAGGCGGGGATCATAGAAAGGCTGATCGACGATTAAATCATTCAAATAAGTCACTCAACGAGACCTATCACATTGGGAGAAGGGTAAATCATGATCCGGAGGGGGGGTGTTTTCCTTTTGATATCGGGGCTGATCTTGATCGGCCATTCCAACGTCTTCGCGCAGCGGGTTGTCACCTTAGAGGAAGCCTATCGACAGGCGATGGCTGAAAGCCAGCAGATCGGGATCTCTCGCGAAAATCTATTGCAGGCCGAGCAAGAGATCGACCGTGCCAAAAGCTTTCTCTATCCCAACGTCAACACCGATGCAAACTATCAGCGTCGTGCTGACCCGAAGTTCGGACCGTCGTTCGGCATCGGCGCCTCCGGTGCCGTTCCGATTCTTCCGCAAACGCAAGAACAATTTAACCTCACCCTGAGTCAGCCGCTCTACACCGGCGGCCGGGCCACCGCCGCTTTTCGAAGCGCGAAGCTGGGAGTTAGGGGAGGGAGGCTCGACCTCAGCTTGACTACGGAGAATCTCCTTTTCGAGGTTGCCCGCGCTTATTATGAAGCGCTCAAAGCACAGCGAAACGTCGAAATTGAAGAAAATGAAGTCCGGCGGCTGGAAGCGCACCTAACCGATGCCGACAAGCGATTCCGAGTCGGAGAAGCGATCAAGACGGTCGTTCTTCGTGCCCAGGCGGAGCTGGCCGACGCCCGCGCCCGGCTGATCCGCGCCAAAAACGATCAAGCGACAACCCTCGATCAACTGGCGCTCCTCGCCCGGATCGCCGATCCGTTCACCCTCGCCGATCCTCCCTCTTTAACCCTCTCGGAGAAGGCCGAGGCGGAGTGGGTGAAGACGGCCCATGCGCGCCGGTCTGATCTGGAGCGTCAGTCGGCGAACATCCAAATCTCGGAAGAACAGATCAAAATCGCGAAGGGAACTTTTTTCCCGACATTGCGGCTAGAGGGGCGATACAACTGGCTTCATCAAGATCCTCAGACCCCCTTCGCGATTACGAACGATCGATCGGCGCTTCTCATCTTCTCCTTTCCAGTTTTTGAGGGACGGCTTCGCGTCGCCGAATTGGCGCAGGCAAGATCCCGTCATCGTCAGACGGTCCTTCAAAAGGAGCTCCTCTCGGATCAAATCGCCGTCGAGGTGCGGCGGTCGCTCTTGAATTTAAACGCCCTGACCTCGGAGGTCGATGTTATCAAAGCCCAGGTGGCGTTTGCGCGGGAGAATTTCGCGCTGGTTTCCAGGCAGTTCGCCGTCGGGCTGGCCACCAATATCGATGTCCTCGATGCGAACGCCGCCCTCATCAGCGCGGAGCGGCAGCTGACGAACACGACCTACGATCGGGAGGTGGCGATTCTTCAGGTGGAGAAATCGGTCGGCGTCTTCCTCGACCTCATTCCGCCGTCGGCGGGACGCCGCGAGGAGCGTTCGCCCCCTTCGGCAAGCGGTCCCGAAAAAAAGGAGGATCAAAAGTAAACGGTCGTCCCGCTCCAGGGATGAAATGAACTTGAAACGATTTCTCGGCGGCTGTATGATGAAATAAATCCAGGACCGTTGAATGAAGTTTCGTCTGCTCGATTTGAATCCGACCGGAAAAGAAGAGTTCCCGCGCGTTCTCTTCTATTCGGTCGTTTTGCACTATCTGATTTTTTACCTCCTCTTCGGCAATCCCTTCCTGCTTCGGTTCAACCGGACCGGAAACGGTGCCCAAACGGCCGAACTCAGCGTCGAGCTTCTCGCGCCGAGTCAGATAGAGAAAGATCCCAAGGCCGCAGACACAAAGCCGGATCCCTATCCCATCGTCTTCCCTCCCGAAGAGGGGAGCGACGAAGAAGACCGGATTGAAACGAAAGAGGCGAAGGTCGACCCCGCTTCCGAAGAGGGGACAAACCTCGTCCCGGCGGTCGTGCCGCTCCCTCCCTCGTCGGAGAAAAAGAAGGAGCATAAACTCCCCCCCAATATGACCGGTCCGCAGGACTGCATGCTCAAATTGGTCGGGATGGTCTGTCCCAATGGTGATTTCGGCTGCATCGAGGCGTATAAACAATTTTGCGAAAACCTGCCGAGAGAGGCGGGCGCCGGAGGCCGAACGTCGGTCGCGGGTCAAAAACAGTGAGCGGTTTATTTCGGGTGATCTTTGTCCGTTTATGACGGCGTTTCCCGACGCAGATTCCATGCGTCGGTTCCATATTTTTCCTTTGCCAAGCGGAGGGTGGTCGCCTCTTCCTCCGGGGTCAGCGAGCCGGATGCCAGCCGGATCGGCAGCGCCGATTCAAATCCGCTTGTAATGGCCCGTACCATCGTATCCTCGGAAGGGAGGGTGGGGAGGAGTTCGGACAGTCCAATTTGATTTGCCGAGGGGTGAAATCCCTCCACGCCGCGCTTCTCCAAAATCAACGAGCCATGTTGAAGGAAATGGCCGACCCACCGCCGCTGGGCGCTCCCGATCAGTTTTTTCCCTTGCGCGGTGATTTCATACCAGGAGGTCGAAGCGAAGCAGAGGGGACTGGAGGGCCGTTCTAACCGCTCGGAGCGCGGAGGGGAGTAGACATCCACCGAAACGCCGAGCGACTGGAGTCCCGCGAGGAATCCGCCGGCGATGGTATAGAAGGTTCCTTTGATGCCGTCGGAAAAGAGCCGATCGCGCGTTCCGGCCACGACGGAGTAGGTCAACTCTCGATCGTGGAGAAGCGCGCGGCCCCCGGTAATCCGGCGGACAAAGGGGACCTTGCCGCTCAAGGCCGGAACATCCCATCCCGGCTCCCATGCTTGGAAGGAGCCGATCGAGATGGAAGGGAGCGACCAGCTGTAAAGGCGAAGGGTTGGGGGAGTTTTTCCATTCGAGAAAGCGATTGCAATCGCTTCATCCACCGCCATGTTGACTTCCGCCGGTTGAGGAGGATGAAGCAATAGCCTCCAGGATTCTTTCATATCCATTGTGATTTCTGAGTCATTTTGTGATCATTCCGGTTTGGGGTCATTCCGGCTGTTCGACCGTCCATCATTTCTGATTCTCTCCTCTGATGATCTCCGTTGATCTTACGGGAAGAAATTCGAGAGGTCAAGAATGGCTGTCCCGATCGGGCCGAACGGGCGATTCCGTTTGACAAGGAAGGAGCCGAACGGTATAGCTAACGAGATCGCTAAAGAAGGGTGGAGAGCAGGGCGGTGAAGAAGGGGCGGGGAGGGCGATGGGCGTTTTGGGAAGCCGTGGCGGGAGGCGCACTGCTTCTGCTCTTCCTTGCCGGCGCAACCTTGGCGATCGCGCCGGGCGCAGATGAGACCGCTTCAATTACCCAGAAGAGAGAGGACCATCCTTTATGGCACGGTCAGTTGACCGGCGCGCGCCTGGACCGTCGGATGGAAGCGTTTTCCGTTGCTTTTGAGCATCGCGAAGCGCCGGCGCGACTCTTCGGAACGTTTCTGGACCAGATCGGCGTGGAGCGGATCATCCATTATATAGAGGGAGAGAACCCCGCTTGCCACGGGGCGCTTCATGCGCTGGGTGCGGCTCTGGTCGAGCGGACCGAAGATCTAAAGAGCGCGATGATGCTCTGCGGGAACGCGTGCACCTTTGCCTGCGTCCATGGTGCGATCACACACGCTCTTGCAACGGCATTGCCTAAACAGGATGAAGGGATTTTTCCTCGGAATAGAAAAACCGAGGCGCTTCTACAGCGCGAAGTGCTCTCCCTCTGTCGAGAGGACTCTCAGACGGTTCGGGATTTTTTCTCCGGCAATTGCGCGCACGCCGTGGGACACGGATTTGCCGAGCGGTCGGCGGATCTCTCCCTAGCGAAAGCGGATTGCGCCCTCTTTCCCGATGCAGAAAGGCATTACTACTGTGAAAGCGGCGTCTTTATGGAACTCCGACCCATTCTGGCGGAGAAGATCTATCAGGGTGAATCGAGCCGCAGCCGGAGGCGGGAGATCGCTCTCCGCTTCTGTATCGAGAACAGCGAATGGCCGAGCGCCTGCCTCCGCTTCTTTTTAGAGCCGATGCGTCGGCCGGAAGAGATCGATGCGCTTCGCTCGCGTTGCGGCGCGCTCGATGGGCCGGCCCGACGGGGATGCTTCCATACCCTCGGCTACATCAGCCGGGATTACGTCGCATCGCAGCCGGAGGAGATCAATCGGGTCTGTCGAAGCGACCGAAGCGACGATCCGTCCGATCCGGTCTTCTGCATCAGCGGACTCGCCTTCGTCAAAAAGAACCATCGGTTGAAAGAAAAGCTGGAGCGGGCGTGCGGTTTTCTGATGGATGCGGCGCTGAAGGAGGTCTGTGACGATCAGCATCGACGGTCTTATTATCAGGTCGATAATCGGATCATGAGGTCGATGCTCTCCGATACAAAGTCGATTTCCCCGGCGGATGGAGCGGGCCATCCATCCCGCTCCGGCTATTCCAGGGATTGACTTACCCGGAACTTTCGGTTATCTTTTCCAGCGATTTGTTGGACATTTGAAGAGAAGGAGGCAGCGTGATCGAGCGAACACTTTCCATTATCAAACCTGATGCGGTATCTAAAAACGTGATGGGTGACATCATCCGACGGTTCGAACAGAACGGTTTGAAAATCGCCGCCATCCAAATGCGTTCTCTGACCCGGAAAGAAGCAGAGGCGTTCTACCATGTTCACCGGGAGCGCCCTTTCTTCGCCAGCCTGGCCGCCTTTATGATCTCGGGCCCGGTCGTGGCAATGGTGCTGGAAGGGGAGAATGCCATCGTTAAGAATCGAACATTGATGGGGGCGACCGATCCGAAAAAAGCGGACAAAGGGACGATCCGCGCCGACCTTGCGGCGAGCATTGAGGCCAACGCGGTGCATGGCTCCGACTCCGCCGAGTCGGCGGCCTTTGAGATTCCTTTCTTCTTCAGCCAACTTGATCTGATTCGCTGAGCATGACGGGGCGGAAGAAATACGACGCAATCTTTGTTGGGAGCAGCTTGACCTCCCTGGCCGCCGCGGCGATGCTGTCGAAAAAAGGAAAGTCGGTCCTCTGCTTGATCGGGGCCGACCCCGATCCGCCGACCCCTCTCTTCCGTTTTGCACAGGGGCCGCTTCTCTACCTCGGTTTCGAGGAGGGGGGCGCGATGGAAGGATTCTTTTCCGAACTCCGCTTCCCTCTTCCCAACCTTCGAAAAGAAGGACTCTCCTTTAAAAGGCTTGTCCCCTTTCTACAGACCGTTCAGGACAATCATCGGATCGATCTTTATCCACAACGAGGAGAATTTCTCGATGAGCTGAAGCGAGAGTTCGGGGGGCAGATTCATAAAATTAAATTATTTATCGAAGAAATTGAAAAAGAGGCCCTGGAACTCTATCCTTATCTCGGCCGATTCTCACAGCTGGAAATGCAGGGGCTGGGGGATCGGTTCCATGCCTGGCGCCAGCGGCTCCAGTTCCAAATGACGGTCCGAAACCATAAAAACAAAACGGCCGCCGAATTTTTAGCCCCCTTTTCGTTCGATGAAGAGTTTAGCGAGTTTCTCAGTCTCCAATCCCTTTTTGCCTTTCGAAAGCCGGTCGCCGAGATCTCCTCTTATGAGTTGATCCTTCTGATCTCCGGCTTATCCAAGGGAGGGGTCCGGATGATCGGGGGGGGAACGACGCTGATCTCCTTTTTTCTCAAACTCATTCGCGGGTGGGGAGGCGAGGTGATCCCGGATAAGAATCTCTCCCGGACGGAGGTGAAGGGGAAAAGGGTCGAGGCGCTGTTGTTGGAAGACGGGACCCGTTTAACCGCAAGAGCGTTCGTCTTTCTCCAACCTCCCGCCGTGCCCCCTTTTCATTTTTATTTCACCCTCCGAGAGGAATGGATTCCGGCGCCGATGAAAGAGAATCTCATCATGACCTGGGGGGAAGCGCCTCCTGCCGACCTTCTCAACCTGATGGCCCTCCGCTTGGGTCTGGCTGAGGAGGAGATCTTCGGGGGGGGGACGCGGGGTCTTGCGGTGACCGTCTTCTTCCGACCGAATCTCGACATCACCTCCGATCGGATTGAAGCGGTCCGAAAAAGAATCCTCGACCGACTGCAATGGCTGATCCCTTTTTCAAAATCGCAAATGCAGGAGGTCGCAAGCGGCGGCGAAGAGAGCAAGCTCCCCGCTACACTGCGGACCCTTCAAAAGGAATGGACGGAAAAAGCAAAAGATCTTTCCAAAGGGACGGGGAGCCTGCTTCAGCCGAGAGAGGCTAAGAATGTGTTGCTTCTCCAAAACGATTTTTCAGACACGCTCGCCTGGGGCAGCTCCTTTTTAACCGCAATGGAGGTTGCAACCCTGGTGGAGCAGGGATAATTCGCAACAGGGTTCCGATCGGTCTCGGTTCCTCCACTTCTCTCCTGTTTGAGTTTTTGTCGATGGCCAGCTTTAAAATCATCTGTTTTTCCTCCCTGAAAAAAAGTCAGCGGCTCTCTGTCGTTTTTCTTTTTTGCTTTTTGCTCGCCGGATGTATCGGCCCGGTGACCCGCTCGGCGCCGCAAGACCCACAGGGGTGGGGCGAGCTGGTGGAAGGGGTCCGTTCCTTCGAAGCGGGACGCTATATCGAGGCCCGCCGTCGCTCCTTGAACATCATCGAGTCGTATCCCGGCTCCCCCCTTTTAGGAGAGGCCCAATGGCTGTTGGCCAAGAGCTATGACGCGACGGGAGAAAAGGAGGCGGCGATCCGCGAGCTTCGTCTCTATCTGAGAAACTACCCGAACAGCACGCATGAAGAAGAGGCGCATGCTTATCTGTTTCGTTTGGCGCAGGCCGACCCAAAGACGATCGCCATCACCTGGGCCCCCGCTTCCGGAAGGGGATTGGAAGAGGCGCTCCGCCGTTTCAAGAAATGGGGTGCGAACGCGGTGATTCTCCCCGTCGTCGATAATTCGATCGGACGGGGCGGTCTTTTTTTTAACTCGCCCGGTGCGCCTGTATCGAGCGACCGGGTGGGAGAATGGGCCGAGACGGCGCATCGGATGGGGTATCGAATGATCGCGCAGGTTCCCCTCCGGGAAATTCGCTGGGCGACCCTCCTTCACCCCGAATGGCGGGATCAAAAGTTTGATCCAAAGCGCGGAACCGTTCAGCCGATCGAAAAGCTCGATCTGTTTCACCCGGAGGTGAGGGAGATGATCCTGAGAATGTACCGGGATCTCGGCGCCTATCCGATCGATGGGATCTACATCGAAGATCTTTCCTATCCGGCCGAGGAGGGATGGAGTCCTTCGGCCATCCGATTATATGAAGGGCTTTTTTTCGAGCCGCTGGGACCAAACGACCTTCTTGAGGTGAGGGGGGGCCTGAACACCGACGGGAGGGGAAGGACAGAACGCGCTCCGCAGTTTTGGCATTGGGTGGGATGGCGGAGTCGCCACATGACCGATCTGCTGAAAGAGCTGCAGGGGGTCGTTCATTCGGTCCATCCGGGAGTAGAATGGGGAATCGCCCTTCCTGAAATGCTTGTTACCCAGCCGATGCGGGGACTGGAGGAGAACTCGCTCGATCTGCTCGATTTGAAACGAGCCCCAACAGACTTTTACCTGTTTGCCTCGACTCCCGGCTCTCTTGGAACACAAACCCTCGTCGAAAGGCTTTCCCGATACCATATTCAACCTCAAGAAGTCTGGCTTCATCAAAGGGCGAGCGGAACGGCATCGCCTTCCGAAATGGGGGGCTTTTCCTTCCGGGGCCTCCTTCTCGTAACTCCTTGACAAAGGAAGGAACGCTGGTTTATATCTATCTGACCATTTATTAAATGTGAGGCTCCGATGATTCCTGAGAATTTACGTTATCATAAAGAACATGAGTGGGTCCGTCCGGAAGGGAAGAAGGCGACGATCGGTATTTCCGACTTCGCCCAAGAGGCGTTGGGAGATATTGTTTATCTTGAGATTCCGAAATTGGGAACCGAGGTCCGGTATGGAAACGAGATCACGGAGATCGAATCGACTAAAACAACCTCTCCGCTCTATGCCCCGGTCGGCGGGAAGATTGTTGCAGTAAACGAGAAGCTGAAGGAAAAGCCGGAGCTGATCAACCAAGATCCGTACGGCGAAGGCTGGGTGGTCATGGTGGAGATGACCGATCCCAAAGAGGTCGAGAAGCTCATGACGGCCAAAGAATATGATGCTCTCCTTCAGAAAGAGGAGCATTGATCCGGACGCCGCGCGTCCGAGTCTCCTCGCAACATATTCCTTTTACATCAAAGGGCTTCTCCTCTCCCTCGTGCTTGGATTTCTTTTTCTTTTCAGGGTGTGGGCGGAGAAGGGCGAGGCGGTGCCTTCGGCGCCGGCCGCTTCAGCGCCGGTCCCTTCTTTTGTCGCGACCTCGAGCCGATCGCTTCAGCGGAATTCTGCTAAAAAAGGCGCCGTCTCCTCGACAAAGATTGATTTAAATATCGCCCCGGCCGCTCTCCTTGAGACGCTGCCCGGTATTGGCCCAAAGCTTGCCGCAGAGATTATACGATATCGCAATGATCAGGGTCCATTTCATCGATCCGAAGACCTGCTTCAGGTAAAAGGAATCGGTCCTAAGAAGCTCAGCCGCATCGAACCCTATCTCCTCTTTCAGCCGAATGACGTCGAAGCCAGAAAATAGAATCGATGAAAAAGAAGCGGACGCCGCGCTGCAGCGCCTCTCTCGGGGAACGGTCGAGATCATCCAGCGGGATCATCTAATCGAAAAACTCGAACGAGCAAAGGCCGAGGAACGGCCCCTCCGAATCAAGGCCGGGTTTGATCCGACCGCACCCGATCTGCATCTCGGTCACACCGTCCTCATACAGAAGATGAAGCAATTTCAGGATCTGGGACATGAGGTGATCTTTCTCATCGGCGATTTTACCGGAATGATCGGAGATCCGACCGGACGATCCGAAACGCGGAAATCGCTGACGCGGGAGCAGGTCCTCAAGAATGCGGAGACTTACAAGCATCAGGTCTTCAAGATCCTCGATCCGAAAAAAACGGTGGTTCGGTTCAACAGCGAATGGATGAGCGCGATGAAGGTGGAGGACCTCATCCGGCTGGCCTCCCAATACACCGTCGCTCGTATGCTGGAACGGGATGATTTTCAGAAAAGATATAAAGAGCTCCAGCCGATCGGCATCCATGAATTTTTATATCCGCTCATTCAGGGCTATGATTCGGTCGCGTTGAAGGCCGATGTGGAGTTGGGCGGTACCGATCAGAAGTTTAACCTCCTCGTCGGCCGGGAGCTGCAGAAGATCTATGGTCAACCGCAGCAGGTAGTGATCACGATGCCGCTGCTCGAGGGGACCGACGGCGTCAGGAAGATGAGCAAGAGTTTTGGCAACTACATCGCCTTAGAGGATCCCCCCGCTGAAATGTTCGGGAAGATCATGTCGATTCCGGACACTCTGATGTGGCGTTATTATGAGCTGTTGACGGATGAGGATTTAAACCCGCTGCGCGCGGCCCATCCGATGGAGGCGAAGTTAAGGCTCGCCCGGCTTCTGGTGGAGCGATTCCACGGAGCTGAAAAGGCCCGAGAAGCGCAAGAGCGATTTGACCAGGTCGTCGGAAGAAGCGACGTTGGAAGCCCTGAGATCGATTATCCGCTTGTTCCGCCCTATCCACAAAAATGGATCGATTTATTGGTCGCGCTCCAATTTGCACCGAGTAAAAGTGAAGCACGCCGGTTGATTCAGCAGGGTGCGGTAGAGCTTGAAGGTAAAAAGATAAATGATCCAAACGAAGCGGCGATACTGGAGCTGAGGAACCATCCTTATGACCTGAAGGTAGGAAAGAAAAGGCGGATTCGAATAATAAGAAAAGAAGGGTGTTGACATTCATTTTTAGTTATGTTAAAAACAACATGTTCTTGATTCAACATCAAGTCTGCTCTTTCCAAAAATAATCAAAACAAATTAAAATTCCCTCTTGACAGGCGATGGTAGTCGTGTTATAAGAGACAGTCGCACTGAGGAATTTTATTTTCCTTGATCTTTGAAAACTAAATAGAGTGTATTGATTCATAGCGGGTCCAGCAATTTCAAGAGAATCAAATTAGCAAGGTTTCAAGCTTTCTTTGGAGAGTTTGATCCTGGCTCAGAACGAACGCTGGCGGCGCGCCTAACACATGCAAGTCGCACGAGAAGTTCTCCGCAAGGGGAATTGTAAAGTGGCGCACGGGTGAGTAATATGTGAGTAACCTACCTTTGAGTGGGGGATAACCTCGCGAAAGCGAGGCTAATACCGCATTGTATCTTGAAGCTAAAGCCGAGAGATTAAAGATGGCCTCTATTTATAAGCTGTCGCTTATTGAGGGGCTCACATCCCATTAGCTAGTTGGCAGGGTAATGGCCTACCAAGGCGACGATGGGTAGCTGGTCTGAGAGGACGACCAGCCACACTGGCACTGAAACACGGGCCAGACTCCTACGGGAGGCAGCAGTGAGGAATATTGCGCAATGGGCGAAAGCCTGACGCAGCGACGCCGCGTG
>JACQEZ010000010.1 GCA_016200325.1 Candidatus Manganitrophaceae bacterium | reverse complement strand
AAGGTCGTGGGGTTTTACCCCACCCCCCACCGTGGGGGCCGACTGCCCGGCCCCCTCCGGCCTCCCCGTGCAGCCGGGGGGAGATCCCCCCCGCTCCCCCCTTACGGTCACAACTTGTACCACGCGCGGGAGAGCACCGCGGATGGTACTTCGACAGGTGACCTGATTCGGTCGATAGAACGTCTGATATAAAACGCAGCAGCGTGGGGGGGCGGAGTGCGCCCTTGCCGCGCAGGCGCTTACGATCTTTATTTCAAAAGCCCCGGAATTAGGTTTATCTGCTCGGTGGCGTGCAGTCCGCACTGCTCTTGTGCGGTCGCGCCGAGTTCGGCCGCAGGGGGGCCAGGGGGTTCCACCCCCGGCGTCTGGGGAAGCCGGAGGGGGCGCGACGAGGCGCCCCCACGGTGGGGGGCGGGGTGAAACCCCACGGCCTTCGGCAGGCACAAAAAGCGTTACGGCTGTCTCTACGGCGCCACCATATCCGGCCAGGCGGCATCATCATTGTTCACCATCGCCCCAGCCCACTGCGCCATCGAGACGCCGTTGAGAGGCAAATCATAAAAACCCGGATCGAGCAGAATCGTATGCATCTCCCCGGAGATGAAGAAACGGTGCAGCCGCGCACCGACCCGGCTCACCATGTCGTCCGTGACCTGTCGCAGAAGGGCTTCGAACCCCGACGCATCGAGCAGGAGAAACGATCGGATGACGACATCCTGAAGCGAGGAGAACATCCCGACGCGCAGATTCGGATCGCGGCTGATCGCCCACTCATAAATGTAGGCCGGCTGTGCCGGACAGGAAGTACAGCTTTCCGGAAGGAAATGGGGAAAGGGCCAGTTCTGATTCCGCTGAGGCTGCTCAAGGGTGTCATTCGGGTTCTGGAGGCCGGGACCGGAATCGTTCAAGACCCAGTTGCTCTGATTGGGGAGGACCAGCTTTGCCATCATCATCCCATAAACGGTCCCATAGCCGCCGGCGCTGGAGCCGGCGACCAAGACTTTATCCGGAGCGGGAAAGGTCCGCTGCAAAGCGGTGATCGCCGCTCCCAGATTCGCAAGACCATGATGATAGGCGGTCTGATCCCCATATTGGAGGGTGTTGTCGCCGCTGAAGACCGATCCGTCGCAGTAGGGAACAAAGACGACATTCCAATCCTTAAATGGATTGTCTGGCCGCGTCGGGTCCAAGATTCCGGTGGGAGCCGAGCGCTCGGCGGTCTCTCGGACGGTGACATCTTTCAAATCGATGCAGGTCAGCTTGCTCCAACAGGCCCCTCCTCCTTGAAGATAAAAAAGGACATTGTTGGAAGCGCCCCGTCGAATGCTGATTTGATACTCGGCGCCGAAAAGGCAGATCGCACGCCCCTCCGCCGGATTGAAGAAATGAACCTCCCACTCGGCCTGCTGCTCCGTTCGGGACTCGGTCTGACCGAGAAACCGATCAATGCCGGTCGCCCGAATCTCCTGCACGATAGGAGGCTCGGAGACCGCCGGAGGAGAGGATTCGTCGGAATTGCGACAACCGAAAAGAACGAGGAGGAGTGCAATAAAAAAGAACCGCTTCGGGATACCCATGACCGTCCTTCCGTTGACTGGGGTCGTTATGAATGCGCCATGAATGGTAAGGGGCCAAACGCATAATCGGCTTGGATCATTCAAGCATAGAACAATCTTATTTCTCGGCGCAATCGGGAGAAGGCCAGAGGAAACCAGCCTCTAAGAAAGGAGGTTAATACAATTAAATTGATGAGAAGGTGAGATGATTGAAGAGGGCTAAAAAACACAGCCTAGAGGATCTTGTCGGACGCCTCAAGGATGGCAAACTGATTTTCAGTCGGCTCCGCGCAACAAAACCAAGGCTCCGTCAGCCGGGGCGGCTTGGCGCGGTTCGGATCGACCGTCACATCGACCGGCCGGGGTGGCCGCCCTTCCTGCAGGGCCGCCACCCGTTCTTTCAACCGATAGAAGAGAATCGCCGGATCTTCCTCCGCGGCGGTCCCCTGCTCTACCCACCGGCTGATCTCCTTTTGCAGCGCATCCATCCGTGGATCGGGATGACGCCATTGATAGGTAAAGCGCTCCTGGGCGAGCGGGCCGAGATGCGGCGCCATGCTCGCTTCCGTCAAAAAAAGCGATCCCGGCGGAACGAGAAGACGGATCGAATATTGGACCGGGTCGATGGCATCGATCAACCCTTCCCGTTCGACAAAGTGGAACAGATCGGCCATGTCATCGAGTGTCGTCCAGGGGGTAAATGGAACGAGCGACGGCCGGAGCGCCATCCCCGCTTCTCGGACGGTTTTCAGCGCTTCGAGAATGTCGGCCCGGGTGTGGTTCTTTGCAAGATGCAGCAGAACGGTCTCGCTCAAAGACTCAACCGCCGAGATGATAAACCGGCCGCCGAGTGAGGCAAACGCCGGAATCAGCGTGCGATGCTTTAAGAGATGCTCGACCTTGGCGGTAAAATCGAACGTGAGCTCCGGAAAAGCATCGTGCATCGCGCGGACGATCCGGAACGAATGATTCGGGCCGTTGAGAAAATCGGGATCGCCGAAGGTAATATGGGTCGCTCCGAGTCGGACCAGATTGCGGATATCTTCCAGGACCGTCTCGTAGGGGATCAGGAAAAAACGGCCGTCATACACCGGCGGGATCGGACAATGGCGGCAGAGGTGACGGCAGCCGCGGCTCGCCTCGACATACCCGGCGGTCCGACGAACGCCGTTCTCCTCGAGCTGTGCATATTGAGCGAGCGGAGGAAGCGCCTGCCGGTCGGGCACTGCGAACGGAAGATGGTCGAGCAGCGGCGAACGCCTCCCCTTTTTCCGGCTGACCCCTTCGATTGAATCGTCCGCATCGACCGCGCCGGCCGGGCCGGCGGAAAGCCGCTCAATCAAGGTCAGCAACGGCCCCTCGTACTCCCCGCCGATCACCGAATCGGCCCCCTGTGCTAAGAGAAATCCTTCGTTGAGCGAGGCATACAGGCCGAAAAAAGCGACATGGCAGCGGGGGTTGATCTCCCGCACCCGCGCCAGCACCCGCGCGCCGATCCGAAGCGCCGTGTGCATCGGGACGGCGATGCCGATCCATACGGCGCGCCGGACCTTTTCCAAATCGAGCTTTTCGACGGAAAGATCGATTCCTTCCGGCGCATAGCCGGCCCGCTTGAGAAATCCCATCGGCATGGCGATCCCGATCGGCTGGTGCCCCAATTCATAGCAGGAGATCAGGAGAATGTCGCCCGGTTGCCTCATCACACCTCTTTCTTTGACCCAGAGACCCCTTCCAACGCAGGAGAGACATTGCGTTGCAACCTGCATTATAAAGTTTTCCAGCGGTCTATGCAATTGGGCAATGGACCTTTGAACCGGGATACGGCGCACTTGCTTCCTCTGTTCTCTTGTCAAATTCCGCCGTAATGGTATATTAGTTCACATGTCTGAGATGCTCATCCGGATTGCGATCGTCGGGGGTGGAAAGGGGGGACTCGCCCTGCTCCAGTGTTTTGCCGAAATTCCCGACATTCAACTCGTCGGGATCACCGATATCAATAAAGAGGCCGTCGGCATGCAAGAGGCGGCCCGTCTCGGCATTCCGAGCACCACCTCTCTGCTGGAGCTGATCACGCGAGACGAGGCCGACCTCATTTTAGATGTGACGAGCGACCCCGATATGCCTGCGTATATTTTGGAGCACAAAAGGAAGTCGGCTGAGTTATTCAGTGGAACGGAGGCACGGCTCCTCTGGCAGCTCGTGCAAAACATGCTTCGACAGAATCGACAGATTCGATCGCTGATGGACCAGATCCGATCGGAGGCGATGCGCGATACCCTCACCGGGCTTTACAACCGCCGCTATTTTGACCACCGGGCCGAAGAGGAGATCATCCGGGCCGACCGGAACAAACATGGCCTCGCTTTTTTGCTCTGCGACCTCGACAATTTTAAGAGCCTGAATGAAACGAAGGGCCGCCAATTGGGGGATGAGATCTTAAAGGCGGTCGCTCTGGAGATCAAGCAGCTGACGCGGGGATCGGATTTGATCTTCCGTTGGGGAGGGGATGAGATCGTCGTCGTCCTGGCAAAAGCGACCCGCGAAGGGGTTTTCATCGCCGCCGACCGAATCCGCAAGGGAATTCGCAAGATCGGGAAAAAAGCCCGCGTCCCGCTCGATTTAAGCATCGGGGTCTCCCTTTATCCTGACCATGGTGACAATCTCGACAAGTTGATCCATCTCGCCGACCGGGCCCTCTATATCGCGAGGCGGGGTGGGGAAAAGATTCATATCGGCGATGAAGGCTATCCGCTGAATGAGACCGCGGTCAAGGTGGTCTTTCAGCCGATTATCGATCTGCGATCGAAAGAGATCATCGGCTATGAGGCGCTCACGCGGGACCCGAAAGGGAAGCTGAACGTCTTTGATCTGTTCCGAAGATATCACACCATCGGCCAACTCAACGAGCTGAAGCAGATCTGCTTCAGCTCACAGATCAAGGCGGCGGAGGAACACCGACTCGATCGATTGTTTATCAATATCGATTCGGAAATTCTCAGCCGAATGGATTCGATTCCAAAACCGGCCGGCGTCGACGTTATTTTAGAGATCTCGGAAGCAGAGGCGCTACACAATGTCGAGCGACATCTTCGAATGGCCGAAAGGTGGCGGGAAAAGGGATTTAAATTCGCGATCGATGATTTTGGCGCCGGGTTTATCTCACTCCCTTTTGTCGCACAACTGATGCCCGACTACATCAAGATCGACCGGCTGACGACGCTTCAGGCGGTCTCCTCGAAGAAGTTCAGAAATTTCCTGAAGAATCTGATCACCGCCCTCCAAGAATATGTGGCCGTCGGCATGGTCGCGGAAGGAATCGAGACCGATGAGGAATTAGAAATCGTCGGCGAGCTCGGCGTCCACCTGGCCCAAGGCTATCTTCTCGGAAAACCTAAAGCATTTAAAACCCAACCACCCCGACCCCGCCTTCCCAAATAAGCAACCTCGGAAAACCGCCCGGCTTTCTATCCCTTTTTAAATGGAAATGCATTCTTCTGCTGGTTGTAGAAGGCTTGCATGTCGCAATTGGCCTGGTGCATTCTCTGCAATCCCGGCTCCAGAAGATCGAGCTGCCGGCCCGAGAGCGCCGCCAGCATATATGAGGGCTCTACGCCGGTAAAGGTCCGCATTCCACTGCAACCGAAGGAGAGAGAGACCGCCGCCCCCTGTGAGGCGACCGCCAATGCGGCACAGGCCGGGCGCCCGAAAATTTTGGAGGAGACATCGCTCTTCCACTCCGCATCCCCCGTCGCCTCCCGCAGCAACATCGCCTGCGACGGCTGCAGCCAGAGCACCACCACTTCCGGCGCAATCGGAAAATTGGAGAGCGGACCATAGAGCATCATCTTCCCCTGACGTGCGAGGCTCGGAATCTGCGATGCCTCTTCCGGCTTTACATACCCGACCTGACACATCATCGTCAGCGCCTGGTTCAGCCCTCGCTCCGCCTGCGGCGTCAGCTCAAACCCCATCACCATCGCCCCGATCGGACAATTCATATGCTCGGCGGCAGACGCGGCAAAGAGCTCCTTCTCCGCCTGTCGCCAAAAACTACACGCCGAGGGGGAGACCCCTCTAAAAACCGGCACCCCCTGCGGAGCGCTTTCCACCGGCGCCACCCCTACCGGCGGCCGATCCAACCCCAGAAGAGAGATCAACGTCTGAGACAACGAAACATAGCTTGGCATAGGAACGCTCCTTTTATGATAAGGTTGATGGGTCATGCCCAACTCAGTATTGGTATTATAGGACGACCCAAAGAGGACTGTCCAGTGAAGACATTAATTTCCTAGGGCTCCAAATGCTCCACCACCCCCCAATACGTAAACGTCTCCAGCCCCTGGCTCAGGTGCTCCATATAAATGGCCTTCCCGTCGGGGGTCGGCGCCACCTTGATATAGCCCCCACCGGTCGGGTCGAGGAAGAGGATCATGTTCCCTTGCGTCGTTCGGGTCAGCTTTCTCCGATCCCGCGTCTCCCAATAATACTGATCTCCTTCTTTGACGATCACCACCCGAAGCCCCTTTTTCTTCACGCTGTCGACTTCGATGCGGATCGTCTCATCCATCGTACTCTTCGTCTGAATATCGGGAATGCCGCTCAACGCCAATGTCTTGGCCGACCCCGGCCGGATCGACAATAAAAAAAAAACGGCTCCAACCATCAATCGTTTCATCACCTCGTTCTCCTCCGCAACTTTGACCGCGCCATTGAACAATGAGAAGGAGGCCGCTGTCAATAGGAGCGCCGTCTGTCCGATTCTTGCGCACCCAGGTTATTTTGGATATATTTTAGATAAGATTAGCAGAAAGGAGGGCCCTCGTTCCCGGCGACGAGAGGAAAGACCGATGTCCGCGCAACAACGTTACGTCTCAAGTGAAATGACCCACTTCGTCGGGAGGAACCTCCCTGAAGCCGATCAGTACCAGCTCCTGATCGAGATCATCGCCTCCGGCTGGCTGACCCACGCACCGCATAACCCCGCCATCTCCGGCCAGCTCACCGTCAACACCAATGCACGAATGAGCGAAAATGAGATGTATTTCCCGCAGATCATCTCCTTCTCCGATATCCCGATCGGCGAGCTCGATATCCACATCCGAAAATACAGCCGGTTCGGCCTCTCTTTCCTAAAATCTTTTCTGGTCGAGCAGGGGGCCAATCCGGTCTTTTATATCTGTAAGAATGCCTCTTCACGCGACAAGGGACGAACACAGCGGATCACCCTCGGCGAGCGCTTCGACCGCGTCGTCCATGAATACCATCTTCTCTTCAAAGAGCTTCAGGCGTCTGGAGAAAAATCGGAGGACGCCCATCATCTGAAGCAGCTCCTCTCGATCAAGGAATTTCTCGACTACCATATTTTCAGCTTCCTGAAATTTTTTGACGAGTCCAAACCGGACGACGCCCCCGAGAACTTTTATATGGAGCGGGAGTGGCGCATTCTTGGCAATCTCCAGTTTACCGTCGACCATATCCGGCGGATTATCCTACCGGAATCATACGCCGCCCGATTGAGGGCAGATCTCCCGAAATATGTGGGTCAGATTACATTCATCGAATAAATCCCGAAAGTCCAAACGCTAGTTCACCTCCCTCTCTGTGTGAATACCCCTTTCCTGTATTGCCATTTATCCCATGTTGATTCACCTTCCTGGAATTTTCTATGATGGAAGAAAGATTTAGGTCATCGATTATGACGACAGGAGGAACTCATGAAACGTTTAATCTGGCTTTTGCTTTTCGTGATTGCGATCTATTCAATCACGTCAATCACGCCGATCACGGCATTCTCGGATCCCGATCATGAAAAGGGAAATCCCGGCCCGCTGGAAGAAAACGCCTCTCAGAAGAAAATAAAGCCGGTTCATTCCTCTGTGAGCTTAAAAGATCGGTATGTCGTGGTTCTCGACGATTTAATGACCGCTGAAGAAGCAAGCCGGATGACCGACGAACTCGTGATACGGCACGGCATTCAGGTAGAACACCGGTACAACGCCGCCCTCAAGGGATTCTCCGCGAAGATCCCTCCCGGCCAGCTCAAACGGATGCAGGAAGAGCCGGGGATCAATCAGATCCTCGCCGACACCCTCGTGGAAGCGTTCTGCCATACCGGACCGCAGCAGCTTCCGACCGGCGTCAATCGGATCGATGCCGATCTCTCCCCGACCGCGAATATCAATAATGTCGACAATCGGGTCAATGCCGATATCGCCATTATCGACAGCGGTGTCTATCGCCACGCCGACCTCAACATCGTCTCCGCGGTGGACTGTACCCTCTCGGGATGCCCCGGCGTCGCGCCGAGCGACCCGAATGGACATGGAACCCATGTCGCCGGAATCGCCGCCGCGATCGACAATACCCGTTATGTCGTCGGGGTGGCGCCCGGCGCCCGGATCTGGTCGGTCCGCGTTCTCAATGCCGACGGCTCCGGCGCCCTCTCGAACGTCATCGCTGGAATCGACTTCGTCACCCGCAACGCAGCGAGCATCGAGGTGGCCAACCTCAGCTTAGGAGGACCGGGGAGCAACACCGCCAACTGCGGGGTGAACACTTCCGGACAGGTGATCGATCCCTTCCACCGGGCGATTTGCAATTCGATCAATCGCGGTGTGGTTTACACCGTCGCCGCCGGCAATGAATTTAAAAATGCGGCCGGATTCGCCCCCGCCGCCTATCCCGAGGTGATCACCGTCTCGGCGCTGGTCGACACCGACGGACGGCGCGGCGGCACAGGACCGGCCACTTCGGCGGGAGGGGATGACACTTTCGCCACGTTCTCGAATTTCGGGGCTGGGGTCGACCTCATCGCGCCCGGGGTCAACATCCTGTCGACCTGGCCCGGCGATGCCGCCAGCCCCGGCGGCTACTGCCAGACCCTCTCCGGAACAAGCATGGCCGCGCCGCATGTCGCCGGCGCGGTGGCGCTCTATCTTGCCAAACATCCGAAGCCGGTCAACGGAACGCAGGTCGCGGCCGTCCGCGACTCTCTTCGCACAACGGGGCAATGCCCCGACGGAAGCGCCTTCGGGACAACCGGCTGCAAAACACGCTGGCCGAACGATCCGGATGGAATCACCGAGCCCCTGGTGCATGTGACCGGTTTCTAGCTTCATCGATCCAGTCGATCGGATGGGCCTGAGAGGGTGTTCCCCTTCAGGCCCATTTGTTTTATTATTCTGACGCCCGCTCTTGTTCCCGTGTCTCTGCTATGTTAACCTCATCTCGTTTAAACTCATCTCGTTTTAGGTCGACGTTGAACACCTCTGTTGACACCGACTCTCTCTCGCGATGATTCGATCTGCTGACGAATAAGGTGGCTGATGAGATTGATCGTGCTTATTTTCATTCTGACGCTGGCCGGCGGCATTTGGCCCCTTTCTGATAGTGAGGCACGGGGGCCGCAGGCGCCTCCCGTCGAAAAGAAGAAGACTTCTCCTCAAGAAGGTCATGCTAAAGAAGAGCGGTTGGAATCAATCCCAGACCTGTTCGACCGGCTCTCCCCGACGGTGGTTTTCGTCACCGCAACCTCGATCGACTCCTTTCATCTCTCCGATCGGGTCACCCATGTCGTCGGCTCCGGCTTGATTATCGATCCGTCGGGCCTGATCCTCACGAACGCCCATGTCGCCTACGGACGGCAATCGATCACCGTCACCCTCGACGATGGAACGGTTCTCCCCGCCAAGCTGGTCGGAGCCGATCCGATTTTCGATCTTGCCGTTATCCAGGTCTCCCCGCCGGAGGGACGGCTCCCGGCGGCCGCCTTCGGAGACTCCGACCGGGTTCGGGTCGGCGAAGAGGTGGTGGCGATCGGAAACCCGATGGGGCTCGATCAGACGATGACCCGCGGGATCATCTCCGGCATCAATCGAATCCTCCCGGAGACGACCTACTCCTCTCAGGAACCACTGCTTCAAACCGACACGGCGATCAATCCGGGCAACTCCGGCGGCCCGCTCTTGAATCGAAAGGGAGAGGTCATCGGGATCACCACCGCGATTCTGCAAGAGGCCCAAAACATCGGCTTCGCCATCCCCTCAAACCTGGCGAAGCGGATCATCCCCTCTCTCGTCAGAGACGGGCGGGTGATCCGTCCCTGGATCGGGTTCCAGGGCCAATTCATCGAGCCGCCCCTGCTCGATCTCCTCAAGATTCCCCTCGTCGTCGGCGTCCTGGTCGAGGTCATCGAGCCGGGCAGTCCCGCAGAGCAGGCCGGCCTGCAAGGAGGCGATCTGGAGTTCTCCATCGCCGAGCGGAGCTTTCTGATGGGAGGAGACATCATCACGAAAATCAACGGCACCTCGATGACCTCTGAAGAAAAGTTCATTCAGGCGCTTCAGGAGATCAAGGTCGGCACCACGCTGCACCTGAACCTCTTCCGGGAGGGAAAACAGCAGGAGGTGAGTTACCTCCTCCCAGAGCGGCCGGCCCTCTCCGGCGACCTTGCGACCCACCGCGCCATGACCCTCCCCTCCGTGAAAAAAGGGCTTCCCCGTCTTCCCGTCACCCGATACGAGAAATAGCCGACGCCTCGCGCATGAACCTTGATTGCTTCATGCGCGGCGTGCTCTTTACCCTCTTTATCCCTTGTGTTAACCTCTCCCTGACCGAGGCAAAATACGAAGGGCAATGAGGAATTATGATTGACCTGAAAGAGATTTCCAAGACCTATCTCCACCCGGTTCATCCGGTCTCCGCCCTCAAGGGAATTACCCTTCGGATCGAGAAAGGATCGTTCTCTCTTTTGATGGGCCCGAGCGGCTGCGGCAAATCGACCCTGCTCAATCTGATCGGCGGGCTCGACCAACCGACCGCCGGAGAGCTATTGATCGGAAACCGGCCGACGCGCCACTTCACCGATGCCGACTGGACCCGGCTCCGACGAACCGAGATCGGAATGATCTTTCAATTCTTCAACCTCCTCCCGATGCTCACCGCGCTGGAGAATGTCGCGCTGCCGCTGCTGCTGCGCAGCGACCGGCCTGCCGATGCAAAAGAGCGCGCCCGCGCCGCGCTGGTGTCGGTCGGACTGGGAGAACGGCTCGATCATAAACCGAGCGCCCTCTCCGGCGGCGAGATGCAGCGGGTCGCCATTGCCCGCGCCGATGTCGTCTCCCCGCAAATCTTGCTCGCCGACGAGCCGACCGGCAACCTCGACACAAAAAATGGGGAGGAGATCCTCAAGCTCCTCTCCTCCCGCGCACGCGCCGGGGTCACGCTTCTGCTGGCGACCCACAGCCCCCAGGCCCTTCCCTATGCCGACCAGATCATTTATCTCAAGGATGGTCAGGTCGACCGAATTGACCGAATCGATCAAATCGGCCGAGTCGATCGGATGGAGCGGCCCCGCTGATGGGCGTTCTCCTCCGGTGGATCTCCTTCCGCCATCTCTTCCGGGAACGGCGCGCCTGGCTGACGTTAATCGGGGTCGCCCTCGGCATCTCGGTCTTCATTTCGATTCGAATCGCCAATCAGAGCGTCCTGAGCACCTATCGTCATTCGGTCAACACGGTTGCGGGGAACACCACCCTGGAGGTCGTCGGCCGCGCCGGTCCGTTTGACGAAACGATCATTGCGCCGATTCGGGAGACCCCCGGCGTCCGCTCGGTGGCGCCGATCGTCCACGCCGCCCTTCCGATGACCTCCCCCCCGTCGACCCAGGGGGAGATCCTCTTTTTGATGGGGGTCGATCTCCTTCAGGAAGGGGCCTTTCGCCAGTATGAGATCGGCGGGGGGGAGCCTCAAAAAATCTTCACGGCGTTGATGGAGCCCGACGCGGTCCTCCTGACCGAGCCGTTCGCACGGCGCCACCGGATCGAAATCGGCGGGACGATCTCGGTCCGCGAGGGAGATCGCCTCCTCCCCTTCCGCGTCGCCGGTTTTCTGAAAGGCCGGGGACTCTCCGAGGCGGAGGGGGGAAATATCGGAATCGTCGACATCGCCTCGGCGCAGTGGCGCCTCGGAAAGCTCGGCCGACTCGACCGGATCGATCTGATCACCGACGCGCAAACCCCGCTCGGCCCGATGATACAGCGCTTGTCGGCGCAGCTCGGACCGGCCTTCTCCCTCCGACGGCCCGAACAGCGGAGCGAGCAGGTGGAGAAGATGCTCTTCGCCTTTCAGCTCAATCTAACAGCCCTCTCCGCCATCTCCCTTTTCGTCGGGATCTTCCTGATCTACAATACCCTCCTCGTCTCGGTCGTTCACCGGCGGAAAGAGATCGGCATCCTTCGCTCGCTCGGGGTAACCCGGCTTCGGATCTTCTCGCTCTTTCTCCTCGAGGGGATGCTCCTCGGAACGATCGGCGGGATCGGCGGGGTGGTCCTCGGCTCCCTCCTGGCCCGAGCCATCTTGCGGCTGGTCGCCCGAACCGTCAGTGCCCTCTATGTTCCGATCCCCCCCTCCCCCTTCTCGCTTCCTCCGTCGGTCTTCTGGGAAGGGATCGGCATCGGTATTGTCGTCGCGGCGCTCTCCTCCCTCTTTCCGGCGCTGCAGGCGGGACTCCTCCGGCCGCGCGAGGCGATGGAGGGGATTTATGCCTCCCCGCAGCGTCCATCGGTCGGTCGATTTTTAATCGCCGCGGCGGCATTCGGCGGGATCGCCTATCTTCTCTCGCAAGTTCCGCTCCACTGGAACCTCCCCTTCGCCGGATATCTCTCCGCCGCGTTTCTATTGATCACCTTCTCCATGCTCGTCCCGCCCGGCTTGCTTCTCTTCTCCAGGCTGATCGGTCCGCTCTTAGGACACCTTCCCCCCGCCTGGCGGTTGGCGCAGGGACATCTGGAGCAGGCGATGCGGCGGAACGGGCCGACGATCGCCGCCTTCATGGGGGCATTGGCGATGATGATCAGCGTCGTGATCATGATCGAGAGCTTCCGAGACACCGTCGTCCTCTGGATCGATCAGACGATCAAAGCCGACATCGTCGGGGCGCCGGCCTCGCTTCTCTCGAAAGGGTCGGAGGAGACCCTGCCGAACGGCCTGCTCTCCGAGGTGCGTCAAACTGAGGGGGTCGATGCGGTCGACGGCTACCGGTCGCTGCAACTTCTCTATCGGGAAGAGCCGGCGCTGCTGGTCGGACGGGATCTCGCGGTCCACGCCGCCCGCAGCCGCTATCTCTTCCGGTCGGGCGATTCGAACGCGATCCTCCAAAAGGCGACCCGCGAAGGGAAGATGCTCGTCTCCGAGGTCTTTGCCAACCGGTTCGGACTGCGCGAGGGAGAGATCGTCGACCTTCCCTCGCCCGAAGGAAAAATCCCGCTGGAGATCGCCGGGATCTTTTACGAATACAGCACCGACGGCGGCAAAATGGTGATCGACCGCTCTCTCCTGCAGCGGATCTGGAAGGATGACCGGCTCAACGTAATCGCCATTTACTTGAAGAACGGATTCGCTCCCAATGCCGTTCGCCAACAGCTCGTTCAGCATTGGGGGGCGGAACGGGGCCTGACCTTCATCACGCAGGTGAACTTCAAGAAGGAGATCTTGCGGATCTTCGATCAGACCTTTCTCGTCACCTATGCGCTGGAGTGGATCGCCGTCGTGGTGGCGTTGCTCGGGATCACCAACACCCTTTTCGTCTCGATTCTGGAACGCCAGCGGGAAATCGGAATACTCCGGGCGATCGGCGCCTCCCGGCGGCAGGTGGTTCAGGTGGTGTTGATCGAAGCGTTCTACATGGGGGTGATCGGAAACATCCTCTCCCTTTTCTGCGGCCTCTTCCTCTCGCTCCTCCTGATCTTCGTGATCAACAAGCAGTCGTTCGGCTGGACCTTGCTCTATCATTATCCGCCGTCGGTGATTCTCCACTCTTTTCTTCTGGCGACGGTGACGGCGCTCCTCGCCGGCTACTTTCCGGCGCGCAAAGCGGCGCAACTCGAGGTGACCGAGGCGATCTCCTATGAATAAGCCGATTCGGATTCTCTTGCTCCTTTTAATTCTCTGGCCGCCCCTCCCCGGCGCGGCGGAGCGGTTTGAGAGGGCGCAGCCGGGCTATCGCTTCTCCTTCCCGAGAGACCATGGCACCCACCCGAATTTCAAGATCGAATGGTGGTACTTCACCGGGAACCTGTCGTCGGCGGGAAACGAGATCGGCTATGAGCTGACCTTCTTCCGTCGTGGAATCGATCCTCCGAAAGGAGAGGAGAATCCCTCCCGCTGGGCCGTTAAAGATCTTTACTTCGCCCACTTCGCCCTCACCGACGGCGTCGGGAAACGGTTTTTCTATACCGACAAGATCAGCCGTGAAGCGATCGGCAAGGCTGGGGCGCAGCGAGACCGATTGGAGGTCTGGATCGATCGATGGCGCGCCGTTCAAGAAACAGACGGAACGATCCATCTTCAGGCGGAGGCGGAAGGAGAAACCGACCGACCGGGCTGGAAGATCGACCTTCTCCTGACCCCGGAGAAACCGCCCGTGATTCAGGGGAGCGATGGGATCAGCCGCAAAGGAGGCGAGCCGGGACAGGCATCGCACTATATTTCTTACACCCGGCTTCAGACAGAAGGGACCGTTTCGATCGGCGGAAAGGGGCAGGCGGTGGCGGGTCTCACCTGGATGGACCATGAGTTCAGCAGCAGCATGCTGAATAAAAATCAGGTCGGATGGGATTGGTTTTCGATTCAATTGAAGGAAGGGGGGGAGCTGATGCTTTACCAGATCCGGACGATCGACGGAAAGCGAGATCCCTTCTCGAGCGGAACGGTCGTCCACCCGGATGGAACCTCTCGGCACCTCACCGCCGACGCATTCACCCTTACCCCGGCCCGGTATTGGAAGAGCCCGGCGAACAGCACGAGCTATCCGGTCGGCTGGAAGATCGAGGTCCCCTCCGAGGGGCTCTCTCTCACCTCCGATCCGATCCTCGACGCGCAAGAGCTGATTACGTCGAAGAGCACGCGGGTCGCCTACTGGGAAGGGGCAAGCCGTTTCAGCGGGACACGCCAAGGCAGACCGGTCACCGGCAAAGGATATGTCGAGCTGACCGGCTATGACCAGCCGTTCGGCCAATAATAATATCGAACGGATGACCCGCTCGGATCAGTCTCCCCCGCTGGTCGTCTTTGTGACCGCCCCGAGGTGCCCGGCGGCCCAGCCGCGCAGCGCGTCGATAAACCAGACCCGCTCCAACCGGAGCGTCGTTTTACTATCTTGCTTCTCCCAGGTGCTCCCTCCATCGGGGGTATGAACCGTCACCCCCCCTTGTCCGACCGCCCAGACCTGATTGGGTGCGGGGAAGGCGACCCCTAAGAGATCGGTCGAGGCGATCGACCGGGTCGGGTTCATCACCGTCCAGTTCTTCCCATGGTCGGTGGTCCGAAGAATCGTCCCTCCGCCCCCGACGATCCAGCCGACATCTCCGATAAAGCGAACGTCGAAAAAGCGCTGCTTCCGATCCAAATCGACCTTGAAGTCCCAGGTCTTGCCGCCGTCGGCGCTGTGGGCGATCGTGTTGAACCAATCGGGACAATCGTAGGTTCCGGCCGCCCCGCCGACGATGAAGAGCTCGGTGGCGGAAAGAAGGACGACGCTGAAGAGATGCGGATTATAGGCGGTGAAATGGGGATGGACCGGCGGCCCGCTCGGATTGTCCGGGTTGGAGCAGGTCGGATCGGGATTAAAGTTCGGACTCTTCCAGTCGAACGGCAGCAAGCTCCATTGCTGGCCGCCGTTGGTTGTTTTGAAAATGTAACGATAACGGCCGACCGAGAAGCCGGTCAGGCCGTCGGGGGTGAACTGGATCTTCCGGAGATAAACCCCGTAGACATGAACGCAATTTCCATCGGCATCAAAATCTTGGCAGAAGTTGGTGCTGTTAAACGGCTGGTTGTCTTTGGGGGAGATCGGGTTTCGATGTTGTTCGACCCAGGTTTTCCCTCCGTCGGTCGTCTGCAGGATCAACTCGGGCCAGCCGGTCGCCCAGCCCCGATTCTGATCGATGAAGAAGACATCAAAGATCCAAGGAAGCACGGCCGGAGCGCTCCCCTTCCAGACAATGTTCGTCTGCTTGGTCCAGGTTTTTCCCCCATCGGTCGTTTTGTAGATCGCCATGTCGAGGCCGACGACCCAGCCGATGTTCTGATCGACGAAGTGGACCCCCTTCAGATCGGCCGGCACATGGAGGAGGGTCCATCCCGAGCCGGTCCCTCCCCCGCCACCCGAGCTGGTCACGGTAATGAGGGTGCTCGCTGTCCCTTGCGCCCCGCCGTTGTCGGTCACCACCAAGGTGACGGTGACGTTTCCCGAATTGGAATAGGTGTGTCCCGCCGTGACGCCGGTTCCGGTCGTGCCGTCGCCGAAGTTCCAGGTATAGGAGGCGATCGTCCCGTCCGGATCGGAGGAGGCCGACGCGTCGCAGGAGACCGTCAGCGGCGCAGGGCCGGTCGTCGGCGTGCAGCTGAACTTGGCGGTCGGCTTCACGTTGCCGTTGCTCGAAAGCCCATAAACCGTCAACAGATTATATTTCACCCCCGCGTCGTAATTTTCGATGCCGGGCAGCCCGGAGAAGAGTTGGCTGGCGCTGCTGTCGGTATAGGCGAAGAGAAGGGCATCCTGGAATGAGACCTGCAGCTCGGTCGGACTGGCCCCTTTGACCTGCAGCTTGATCTTGTAAGGCGTTCCTACCGCGATGCCGCCGGGCGCCGAGGCCGACCTGAGCAAGGTCCAAACGCTGCCGTTCCGCCGGTACAGGTTGACCGTTCCGGCAGTGCTGATCTGAAGAGAGTAATTGTCGGTGTTGATCGCTTTGCTGTTTCCACGGGCGACAATCCCAGAGTAGAGGCTTCCCGACGGCACGGTCAAGGTCGCCTCTACCGCATAGTCGGAGGTCGACGAAGGGGCGGTGACCGCCGCCCAATTCGCCGTTCCTCCCGAGACGGCGTTGGCCCCGTCGGTGCTGAAGCTGCCGGCGTCCAATCGCCATCCGGTGCCGAGCGTGCTCCCGACCCGGTTGAAATTGTCTTGGAAAAGAATCGTCTGGCCGCCGTTCGACTGAACTGAAATGACCCGCGAGAGGCTCGCCTGGGCATGGTCGTTGTCGGTCACCGTAAGCGCCGCGGTATAGCTTCCCGCGGACGTATAGGTATGATCGATGATCTGGTCGGTTCCCGCCGTCCCATCGCCGAAATCCCAGGCATAGCTCGTGATCGACCCGTCGGGGTCGGTGGAGGTCGACGCATCGAAAGCCACCTTCAACGGCGCCGTGCCGGAGGTCGGCGTGGCGGAGAATTTCGCCTGGGGAGGTTGGTTGCCGGTCGTGTCTATTGAATAGACAAAAAAGTGGTCATAAGCCACCCCGCTGTTGAAGTTCTCCAAGCCGGGAGGGCCGGAGAGGACCCGATTCGCAGAAGAATCGCTGTAGCTGAAGAGAAGCGCATCTTTGAAAAAAACTTTCAGGGCGACCGGGTTCGATCCGGTCACTTCCAATTTTAATTTGTAGGGGCTCCCTGCGGCCACCCCTCCCGGTGCGGCGACCCCCTGGAGCAGCGTCCAACTTCCGGCGTTGCGGCGATAAAGGTTTACTTTTTGAGCCGCCGCGTCGATCTGCAGAGCGTAGAGGGTGCTGTAGAAGGTTGCGGCATCTCCGCGGGCGACCAGTCCCGAATAGGCGCTGCTGGCTGGAGGGGTGATGACCGCCTCCACCTGGTAATCGTTGGTGCCGAGCGATGCATTGACCCGCGCCCAGTTGCTCGTTCCGCCCGAGCCCGAGACCGCCTGCGTCCCATTGGTCGAATAGCTCCCGGCGACCACCCCCCAATCGGCGCCGAGGTTTGGACCGGTCCGATTAAATTCATCCGAAAAGAGGGTTGCCCCTCGGGCAGCCGTGACCCAAAGTAGGATAAAAAAAACCGACATCACCCCGCTCCACAGACCTCTTTTCTGCTGCTCGCACATGTTATTCCCCTTACATGAAAGTTTGAAGGAACTGTATCAGAAGTTGCAAATCATTACCGATCGGAGAGGAGGCGTTTTTATGCACATTTACTTTTTCAGCCTCATTAAGGCAGCGTAGGCCCTCGGACCGATCTTCCGGTCTGGAAAAAAAGCAAGTTTTATACCTCATACAGAGCCATGGGAAGCGGCGGCGGACATCGGTGGCTTAGATCTCCAAATCGATAGACATTATCAATTCCGCACCGAATCATCGGAGGGGGCGCGAGAATAACCTCGGAGATGAGGAGATAAAAAGGAGGATAAGAAAGACGAGCGACAATGAGGATAAAATTGACCCGATCTGCAGAGAGGGACGGAAGGGTGGGAGAGGAGAAAAACGAAGGGCCCCTGGGCGGGGTCCTTCGCTGATTCAATAGCGCTTAAATGGGGGGGATGCGACTTACCATCAATACATGGGCGGTAGCGGCAAAGCGACGACCTCCGACACCGCCGAAACGACCGGCGGCGGAGCCGGTCGAATTACACAAATCCCCATCCTCCATAGACGTGGCGGAGGAGGTCTCTCACTGAGATGACGCCGATGATCTTTCCATGCTCGATGACGCCGAGGTGGCGGATCCGCTCCTGATCCATGATGTCGTTGGCATCGACCACTGAGCGATCGGCCTCGATGGCGAGAAGCGGGGTCGTCATTACTTTCTCCACCGGGGTCGTCTCCGGATCCAATCCTTCGGCCACCACCCGCCGAACGATATCGGCGTCGGTGATAATTCCGGCATATCCTTCTTCATCGGCGATCAGCACACTCCCGACCCCTTTGCTCTCCATCATCTCCGCCACTTTTTTAACCTTCGTTCCAGGTTTTACCTTGAGTACTTTCTTCGTCATCACCAATTTGACCGGCACCATGTAATCCTCCTTACATTTGAACTCGGAAATGGTATAAAAGATACCTGACCAATACCGTCTTGTCAAAAGAGAGGGACCGATAAATCCCAATATTGTGAGAAGAAGAGGGGGATAGACCGGCTTCCAATAAACACCAAAATAATGCTTGACACGGTTTTTGGGCTTATTATAGAATGCCGCCAACGCAAATGATTTTGCAAGGCCGCGATGATCCGACACCGCGTGGGTTTATTGCTCGAGCAAATTATTTGCTTAACAACGGGGAGCATTCCCCGACATCACCAAATCATGGAGGAGTTAGTAAAATGGCAAAAGGTCGTGTGAAGTGGTTCAATGCAAGCAAAGGTTATGGATTTATCACCCAGGAAGATGGAAACGACATCTTCGTGCACTTTACCGCCATCCAGGGAGAAGGATTTAAGTCTCTCGAGGAAGGGCAGGAAGTGCAGTTCGAGGTGACAACCGGCGCGAAGGGACCACAAGCGGCGAACGTGGTGAAGCTGTAATTCACCGATCGGAATTCAAAGCGCCCCAGGGGAAGGATCTCCTGGGGCGCTTTTTTTGTTCGGCCGGTTCCGCCTGCGGCGGGGCGGACCGCATCCGCTTACGGGACGGAGACGGAAAAATTGTCGTAGGTGGACGTCCCGACCGCAGCGGCAAAGGAGCGGAGTCCGGCGTAACTTCCCGACGACAGGGAGAGATCGGTCAGCGTGAGGGCCGGCGCTGTCTCATTGTTGAAATAGATCGACAGCGCATTTCCCTTTACCACCATGCGGAGATGATAGGAGGTGTTGAAGGAGAGCGGCCGGCTGGCCGATCCAAGGAGGGTCGTCGTTCCATTGACCGTTTTAAACACCGCCAAGTTCCCCTGCTCTATCCCCAGGCGAACGCGATAGAAATTGTTCTCGGAAGACCACCTCGCCATGATCCCACAGCTGTTTCCCGACGCGACGATCGTGCAGTCGACGCCGATCTCTTGATCCGGCCCCACCGCTTGATTGAACACCGCCGCCACCGGAAGGCTGTTCCCGCTCGCATTTCTCAGCGCATTGCCGGCGATCTCGAACTGGGGGAGATACTCGTTCCAGGCGGCCCCGAGATTCGTCGAATCGGGCCGATCGAATGAATCGACCAGGACCACCTTCGTCGCCGCCGGATCGACGCGGATCACAAAATGCGCGCGGGCGGTCGCCCCGCCATGGTCGGTGACGGTCAACGTGGCGGTATAGGTCCCCGGGCCCGGAACCACAAAGAGATCGGCCACACGGTTGCCGTCGCCGGAGACGAGGTTCGTCCCCTCCGAGTTGAAGGCGACAAAGCGCCCGTCGCCGCTGATCCGCGGATCTTGGCTTCGGCCGTCCGCTTCGAATCCGTCGGAATTGACGCTGGCACGAACGGTTGCTCCCGCAATCCGATCGCGGACGAAGACATCCCGCAGCAAGTTGGTATCGCTCGAAACAAGGTTGGTTGCGTCCGATTCAAAAGCCCCGAACCGTCCATCATCGCTGATCCGGGCATCGATGCTGCCGCCGTTTCCTTCGGCCCCGGCCGGACCGACGCTGGCGCGCGTCGTCACGCCGGTCTGCATGTCGTGGAAAAAGACGTCCGATATGCCGTTCGTATCACCGGAAACCAGATTAGACGCATACGATTGGAAGAGGACGGTCCGCCCATCGGCGCTGAGCTTTCCATCGACCGTGCCTCCATTCGCTTGAAGTCCGCTCGAGTCTACGCTGACTCGAACGGTCGTACCGGTCTGCCGGTCGCGGACGAAGCCGTCGTAAGCCGCATTGGTGTCGCCCGGCACGAGGTTCGTCGCGTTGGAGAGAAAGAAGACATATCGGCCGTCGTCACTGAGCGAAGGACAGTAGTTGTCGCTGTTGACGCTCGCCTGATTGCCGGCGGAATCGAGGTTCACCCGCGCCGTCTCCCCGGTGATTAGATCATGAACGAAGACATCGTTCCCGTTGTTGGTATCGTTCGGCACGAGGTTCGTCGCATAGGAGAAAAAGGCGACAAAGCGGCCGTCGCCGTTCATGATCGAATAGCTGCTTCGTGCATTTGCCTGATTGCCGGCGGAGTCGACGCTGGCCCGCACGGTGGTATGGGTCTGGAGGTCATGGACAAAAATATCGACGGCATTGTTGGTGTCCCCGGCGACCAGGTTGGAGGCGGTCGATTCAAAGGCAACATAGCGGCCGTTGCCGCTGAGCTTTGCCCCCTGACTCGGCCCGTTCGCTTGAACCCCCGTGGAGCTCACGCTCACGCGGGTCATCTGTTTCGTCTCTCGATCATAGACGAAAATATCGACCGCGCCGTTCGTATCGCCCGGCACCAGGTTGTCGGCGGCCGACTCGAACGCCACGTAACGTCCGTCTCGGCTGAGGGATGCGCGGCCGCTGCCGCCGTTGGCCTCCGCGCTGGGACTGACGCTGACCCGCTCTACGAAGCTCGGATGCGCCGCGGGTGTCGCCGCGGCGGCGTAGGTGTGATCGATCACGGCGCCGGTCGCCGTCGATCCGTCTCCGAAATCCCATTGATACGACGCGATCGTCCCGTCCGGATCGGACGAGCCGCTTCCGTCGAAATGGACCGCCAGCGGCGCCGTTCCGGAGGTCATGTTGGCGACGATTTTGGCGATCGGAGAGGCATTGGCCGGCGGTCCGGAGGCAATCGAAGCGGAGAAGTTATCGAAATAGACCGATTGGGCTAGGCCGTTAAAGGTTCGAAGGCCGGCAAAATTCCCCGCGGTCAAAGAGGCATCGGAAAGGGAGATCACGGCGCTGTCGCCGAAGAAGAGCTGGAGCGCGCTCCCCGTAACGACAAGACGAATCCGATAGAAAGTGCCGTATTGCAACGGTCGATTGACCAACCCAAGCCGCGTGGTGACGCCGTTGACCGTCTTAAAGAGGGCAAGACTCTGCCGCCCGACATCGAGCAAGCCTCGGTAGAAATTGCTATCGGACGACCAGCGGGCCATCACGGCGCAGCTGTTTCCATTGTCGGCCGCGCCCCCCGGCAACACGATTTTGCAATCGACCGACACCTCTTGATCGGCTCCGATCGCCGGGTTGGCGACCGCCGCGGTCGGCAGGCTCTTCCCGGAAACGTTCCGAAGCGCGCCGCCGAAGATCTCCAAATCGGGAAGGTATTCGTTCCAATTCGGCCCGACGGCGGTCGAATTGCCGCGATTGAAATCATCATTAAAAGCCGCGCCGCTGTTCACGACAATGTGGGTCACCGCCGAGCCGTGAGCCCCTTGATTGTCCGTGACAGTCAGGGTGACGGTGTAATCTCCTGCGACGGAATAGAGATGGTCGATCTGGGCCCCGCTGCCGACCGGACTCCCATCGCCGAAGTTCCAGCTGTATGAGGCGATCGTCCCATCCGGATCGGAGGAGGCCGATCCATTGAAATGAACCGTCAGCGGCGGCGGGCCGGAGGGCGGCTGAGCGTAGAGCCGCGCCACGGGGGGTTGATTGGCGGCGGTCAACGACGAAACGGTGAACCGGTCATATTTGACTGCGCTGTTATAATTTTCAATCCCCGGGAGGCCTGCGGTCAGCCGAGAGGTGGAAGCGTCGGAATAGGAGAAGAGCAAGCCGCCGTTAAGTGAGACCGCCAAGATGACCGGATTGCTTCCGGAGATCTTGAGTTGGAGAGTGTAGGCCGTGTTGGCGGCGATCCCCGCCGGCGCCGACTTCAGCAGCATCCAGACCGAGGCGTTCCTCCGATAAAGGTTCACCGTTCCATTGGTGGCGATCTGCGCCGCATAGAGGTCGGCGCTGAAGTTGTTTGGATTCCCTCTGCCGATAATGCCGGAATAGAGCGATCCGGCCGGAATGATGACGACCGATTCAACGGTGTAGTCATTGGTTCCCACGCTGGGGACCACCCCCGCATAGTTGGCTGTCCCCGACGAGACCGCGCGGGCGCCGTCGGTCGTATAATTCCCGGCGGCGATTTTCCAATTCGCCCCCAATCCGGTGGTTCGATTGAAATCGTCGTTGAAGAGAACGGCGGCGTCTGCAGCGGACCGTCCGCCGATCAAGAACAAGAGCGCAATACCGAACAGAGAAAGCGGACGAAGCAGACGCATGGGGATCTCCTGGTATGGGGTGAACGATCACGGGCCGTGGATCGGGTGTGCAATTTAGTTGCAAAACGGTTCAGACGAAATGGGAGTAGAAAAAGGAGATACCGTCTTCTTCTATCCCTTAAAAAGAGAAGATAAACAAAACCTTTTAGAACAGAAGAGGCAACCCTGTCGGTCTACCTCAAAGGAGTTCGACGGATTGAAAAAGTTCGATGTATGTTTAAATAAGCAAGAGAAATGCCAGCAAGGGGAAATGACTCCAGTCTGCAATCCAGAAACGGAGTTTCCTCTTGCTGAAATACAGAGACGGCTTGGAAGAAAGACGTTGAACTTTATCAGAAGGATAAACAGTACAATCAGCGGCCGGGGGTCACCTTTTCCTTATAAACCCGGCGGCAATGACGGCAGGTGACCACATCGTAATCGATCGCATTTTCTAGATGACAGCGGAAATCAAAGGCGGCCCCCACCCCGCCGCAGTGGGGACAGCGGGCTTCGAGAACCGGACGTCCTTCATGCGGCTCCATCGATTCCAGCGCCTCGATGACCGCCGGCGGGATCATGACCGCCCGCATTTTCAATAGACACCGTTGGCAGACCGCCTCAAAATGCGCCTCGTCCGGATTCCCCTCCACCCGTTCGATTTTGAACTCGGCTTCTCCGCAGGCCGGGCAGGTCAACTGGTTTAACTTTTTCTGAACGTCGATCGGATTGATAGAGCCGCTACTCCATTTGATGGACTTTGATTAAGTCGTTCACCGCCAGACCGACCCAGGGCGATTTTGAGACCATCACCAAGAGATCGCCTCGCCGGACCGACCGGCTCTGACCGAGTTCTTGGATAAACTCCTTAAAGATATCGTCGCTGCTCTTTAACAGCGGCATCGGCCGCGGCGTCACCCCCCAATAAAGGCTCATCCGCCGCTGAATTTCCGGGTGGGGAGTAAAAGCGAGGATCGGGTTCTTAGGCCGATATTTCGAGAGCCGCAGCGCCGCCCCGCCGGTGAGGGTCGACGTGATGATCGCCTTCGCATCCATCTGCCAAGCAAGCTGACAGGCGGCGGCGCTGACCGCCCGGGCGACCGAAAGCCCCTGCTGCAGGCGGCGGTCCATCACCGGCGCACGGCTCTCCGCGGCGACGATGATCTTCGCCATCGTCTGAACCGCCTCCACCGGATACTGGCCCGCCGCCGTCTCGGCGGAGAGCATCAACGCGTCGGTTCCGTCGAAAACCGCGTTGGCGACATCGGAAGCCTCCGCCCGGGTCGGCCGGGGATTTTCGATCATCGATTCCAACATCTGCGTTGCCGTGATCACCGGGATGTGGGCCTCGTTCGCCTTTCGGATAATCTCCTTCTGAAGCAGCGGGACCTGCTCGAGGGGGATCTCCACCCCGAGATCGCCCCGCGCAACCATCACCCCATCGGCGACCTTCATGATTTCATCAAGGTGCTCGATCGCCATCGCCTGCTCCAACTTGGCGATCACCGGAATGTCCTTCTTCGCTTTCCGGATCAGCCGCTTGATCGCGAGGAGGTCCTCCGCCCGCCGGACCATCGAGAGGGCAATATAATCGACCCCCTGCGCCAACCCGAATGCAAGGTCGGCCCGATCTTTCGCGGTGAGCGAGGGAAGGCCGAGGTCGCGGCCGGGGACGTTGATCCCTTTATGGGATTGAATCATCCCGCCGCTGACGACCTTGCAGTAGATCTGATCGTCGACGACGCGGAGCACGCGCAGCTCAATCGCCCCGTCGTTCATTAAGATGGCATCTCCGGGGGCGACCTTTTTATAGAGATCGGGATAGTCGGTGGAGAAGGCCTCCTCGTTTCCGATCGCCGGACGCGACAGAAGAATCACCTGGGCGCCCCGCTTGAGCTGGATCGATTTCTCCTTCAACGAGCCGACGCGCACCTTCGGCCCCTGGAGGTCTTGAAGCAGGGCGACCGGCTTCCCCTTTTTCTCCGCCACCCGGCGAACGCGCCGAATCGCCTCTGCATGCTCTTCCTGCGCGCCATGCGAGAAGTTGACCCGAATGACGTCGGCCCCGGCGCCGATCAGCCGGCCGATCATCTCCTCCGAGGCCGTTGCCGGTCCGAGCGTGCAGACGATTTTGGCCCGACGTGCTTGAATGAACTTCACAACGGTCCTTTCTTTAGGCGGCTCTGTTGCGGCATTCGCACTCTCATTTTAAATGGAGCGCCATGAACTTCAGTTCGGTCATGTCTTCCATGGCATATCGGACCCCTTCCCGACCGACCCCGGACTCTTTGATTCCGCCGTACGGCATGTGGTCGACCCGGTAGGTCGGGACATCATTGACGATCAGCCCGCCGACTTCGATCTCTTCAAAGGCTCGGAAGATCTCCCGAATGTCCTGCGCAAAGAGGCCGGCCTGCAGGCCGTAGGAAGAACGGTTCACCGCCGCGATTGCTTCGTCCAGCGTTCGATAGGGGGTGAGGGTGACGATCGGTGCAAAAACCTCCTGACAGTTCACCTGCATCTCGGGGGTCGTCTCGGTAAGCACCGTTGGCGCGATCAACGTCCCCGACCGCGTCCCGCCGGTGAGGAGCTTCGCTCCCTGCGCGACCGCCTCTTGAATCCATTTCTCCACCCGCTCCGCCGCCTTGAGGTCGACCATCGGCCCCATCGCCGTTTTTTCATCGAGCGGGTCGCCGACCTGAAGCGATTTCACCTGCCGGACGAGCTCGCTGGAGAAGCGGTCATAGATCGCCTCCTGCGCATAAATCCGCTGGACCGAGATGCAGACCTGTCCGGCATACGAGAAGCCGCCGACCGCGCAGCGCTTGACCGCATATTCCAGATCGGCATCGGGCTGAATGATCACCCCGGCGTTTCCACCCAGCTCGAGCACGACCCGCTTCTTGTTCGCGCTCTCTTTCAAATGCCATCCGACCGGGGCGCTGCCGGTGAAGCTGAGCATCTTGATTCGCGGATCGAGGATCATCTTCTCCGCCAATGCATTCGCGCAGAGAAAGACATTGACCGCCCCGTCGGGAATACCGACCGAGGCGATGATCTCGGCCAGCAACAGCGCCGTCAGCGGCGTCTTCGGCGCCGGTTTTAAAATAATCGAGTTCCCGGCGGCCAGCGCCGGCGCCACCTTGTGGGCAACGAGATTCAACGGGAAGTTAAACGGCGCGATCCCGACGATCGGACCGATCGGAAATCGCCGCGTGATCCCCATCCGTCCCTCCGACCCCGGCATCAGATCGAGCGGGATGACCTCTCCCTCAATCCGCTTCGCCTCTTCCGAGGCGATCTGGAAAGTATTGATCGCGCGGCCCACCTCGCCGCGCGCATCGGCGATCGGCTTGCCCGACTCCAGCGTGATCGTCCGAGCAACCTCCTCCCGCCGCCCCTTCAGCCCTTCGGAAATCTGATAGAGGATCTCCCCCCGCCGAAAGGCCGGCATCCGCCGCATCTCCTGAAAAGCGGCCGCCGCCGCCGACAGCGCCGCCTCAACATCCTCCGCCGAGGCGGCGTAGGTCGTCCCGACCGGCCGACCGTCGTAAGGATTGATGACCTCGACCTTCTCCGCCGAGCGCCGCCACTTCCCCCCGATCCAAAACGGATGATCCAAACCGATCCCTCCTCACTGTTTTTCCGATCATACTAAAATCAAGGGTCGGAATCAATCAATTGCGAAATTCGGATTGCGGAGTAAAAGCTTTTATACCAAAACACCCTCGGTTGCGTCGCTCCTGTGTCTGTTTCTGGTATCGTCAGACCTTCCATATTTTATGAGGTCAGCCGATGCAGTCCGTCACTCCCCGTGACGGGTGTGACGTCGGCCCCCGCGAACCAGGGTCCTCGCTTCCTTGCCTTTTAAACAAAAAAATGTTAGGTTCCCGCCCGGGAGAGTATGATGCGCATCGGATCAACACTGATTGGATGGACTTTTTTCTTTCTTTTCATCTCGGCCTCCGCCGTCCGAGCCGACTTCATCGCCGATCAATATGTCACGATCAGCCAAGGCGAGCTTGGAGAGAACCCCCAGATCATCGAGGCCAAAGTCTATTCGAAGGAAAGGCAGCTTCGGGTTGAGATGAACCAGGCCGGAAGAAAGGTCATCCACATCACCCGCGGCGACAAGCGGCCCCCCGTCTTCTGGATGCTGATGCCGAACGAGAAGATGTATATGGAGAAGGTCGGCGGAGACGATCCGGTCGATCCTTTTTCACCCAAATCGGATGTGAAGATGGAAAAGGTCTTCATCGTCAAAGAGCCGGTCGCCGGACATCCCACCAACAAATTCAAGCTGACCTGGCGGGACAAAGAGGGGAAAAAACGGATCGGATTCGCCTGGGAAGCGATCGACCTCAACAACGCGCCGATCCGGCAAGAATTCTACGGCAAAGACGAGCAGATCCTCGTTCAGCTCGTTAACATCGAAGTTCGCCGTCTCGACACCGATCTCTTCGAAATCCCCTCCGGATATAAAAAACTCGCCGCACCTGCCGAGCCGCCGAAGGCCCCCACCTCTCCCCCTGCGCCAAACGCCCCCATTGCTCCACCCCCCTCTCGCTGAGAACCGACCGCTTTTCCTCGTTCCTTTCCTTTCGTGCAGACCCCGCTTCCTAAGTAGATGTCCGAACACCGTCACGATTTATCCGTAAAGGGAGAATCCCAAACAGGGATTCCCTCCCCGCTTTATTCCTTTTTTCACCAGTCTAAATTGAGATTCTTTGGTATCTTTATTTGGGATTCCACCAGGATCTTTTAGACAATCGAATTTGCCGAATCCGCACATAATTGTGAAGAGAAAAACGTCGCTTCTGGGTGATGCTGAATTTGCCGATGAGATCTGAAGTGAAGGTATCGGATGCGTTTATCGACGATTAACCCGGCAAGAGGGGAAAATGAAAAAGAAAGATGCGAACCTCACAAAAGCGACCTATGCGGCCTTCATGATTTTCTTTATTCTTCACGGGGCGCCGACCGGCGCCGATGCCATGGTGGTTTGGACCGAGCATGCCACCGCCAAGATCCGGGACACCGCCCTCCTCACCCCGCCGAAACCGACCCAGACATCGGCGGTCCTCAAAGCGGCAAAGAATGAGTTCGAATCGTTTCAATTGATCGTCACCGCCGATCAGGCCGATTTGTCCAATGTCGATGTAACGGTGAGCGATTTGACCGACGGACATGGGAATACCCTCTCCGGGCGATCGGTGATGCTCTACAAAGAGGTCTATATCGCGGTGACCACCCCTTCCGACATTCAAGGGGCGACCGGGCTGTGGCCTGATGCGCTTATACCAAAGAAGGATGACTATGTCGGCGAAGTCCGCAATGCCTTTCCTTTTTCGGTGACCAAGGGGAACAACCAACCGGTTTGGATTGAATTTTATATCCCTCCGACCGCGATTGCAGGGGTCTACTCCGGAAAGCTGACTGTCACGGCGTCCGGCCAAAACGCAGTGACCGTTCCCATTCAGCTGACCATCTGGAATTTCGCGCTCCCTTCGACCGCGACCCTGAAGTCGGCCTACTCCATCGACTACCACCTTGTTCCGATCGGCCACGGCCTCGGGGCGTTTATCAACCCGGCCAAACCGGAACATCTTCAGCTGATCAAGCTCTACGCAAAAGCCAATCTCCTGCACCGCCTGACCACCGATTATCTTCCGGCACCCGAGGTCCTCGGCGGCTTTCTTTCAAACGGGAAGATCAATTGGGCTGCCTATGATGCCGCCTATGGACCGCTGTTGAACGGCACTGAAAGCCTTCCGAGCGGAAAACTCCCCGGCGCGAGAATGACGAGCTATCGGATGTCGATCTGGGGCGATGAGCTGAATATCCCCTTCTTGCAAGATATTGCCCAGCACTTTAAAGACAAGGGATGGTTCGACCGCCTCTTCGAATATACCGTCGACGAACCGAAAACCGCCGACGACTGGACCTTCATCCAAACGCGCGCGACGGCGCTGCATCAGGCTGATCCGAAACTCCGCTCGCTGGTCACCACCAGCGTTCAGGCCGCGACCGCGAACGGCGTGGCCGGATTCATCGATCTGTTTGCCCCAACGATCCGATTCATGGACAACAAACCGGACGGCTTTGCGATCGGCACCACCGAGCCCCCTGGGGATGTGGCGGGGCAGCCGAGCACGGTCGGTAACCAGAGAGCAAGATACGGCCCGGAAGTTTGGTGGTACCAGGCGTGCGGCAGCCACGGCTGCAATATGATCGGGGGGACCGCCCCCGACCGGGCAGGATATCATACCGGCTGGCCCACTTATATGATTGACCTGCCGGCGATGTTCAACCGGGTGATGCAATGGATGAGCTTTAAATATGACATCCAAGGCGAGCTCTATTATGACTTGGTCTTTGCCTATGACCAGGGAGATGCATGGGTCACGCAATACTACTTCGGCGGCAATGGGGACGGCACCCTTTATTATCCCGGATCGCCGGACAAGATCGGCGGCACCCATCATATTCCGATCGAATCAATCCGATTGAAGCTGATTCGGGAGGGGATGGAAGACTACGAGTACCTGTCGCTTTTGCAGAGCCTCGGGGATGACGCTTTCGCCCAGCAACAGCTCTCCCGGATCGTCACCAACACCTACACCTTCGACAAAGAGCCGCTGGATCTCTATGATGCCCGGGAGAAAATCGCCTTGAAAATCCTCTCCGATCAAAAACCAAATCGGCCGTCGGCCCCGGCCAATGTTCAGATTCATTGAGAGATTTTGCGCCGGTCCGACCGGTCGCTTCAAGACTTTGGTTTGGAAACGTTGAGAAGTCCCCGAGCGGTTCCAGGAGAACCGTTGCGAGGAATGATTGACCCGATGAAGATATACCGTAAGATGACTACCCCATTTGGTGTGGTCACCATACCAAATGGGAAATTCAATTCGGAAACCCGATCACTCGCTTTTAAAAATCAGCTGAAAACCCCTTAAAATTGCTCGCTTTTAGGACGATCGGCTCCTTTTCCTTCTGGCATGCCCTTTGCTATTAATAGAGAAGTGTTTCGAAAATTACACTATCCCATCACAACCAAGGAGATCAAATAATGAAGCGATTTACAACCGTTATGCTCTCGTTCGTTGTTGCCCTGGCATTTGTCACTGTCAGCTTGGCAGACGACAAGGCGATGACCCCTGCACCTGCGGCACCCGCCACCCCTCCCGCGGCGGAGAAGTCGATGGACAAGCCAGCAGCAGATAAGACCGAAAAGAAGGCAGCCAAAAAGAAAGCCAAATCGGCCAAAAAAGCAGCCGCCAAAGACGCAAAGCCGAAGGAAGAAAAGGCAGCTGAGCCGGCGAAATAACACCGCAACCAGCCGTTTTAAAAAGCGGGTATCCCTTTCTAATGGGGATACCCGCTTTTTGTTGGATCATTTTCAATGATAGACGGGAAGATAAGCGGCGTTGATACGGCTGGACACCTCACTCTTCAGATCAAGAGAGACCCTTTTAATCTTCTATCGGGTCCAATTCCCCGAAGATTGCTTCGTAATTTTGCTGTGGGGTTTTTGTTTTGATACCCGTAGCTTGCTGCGGGGTAATTCATTATCGGTCAGAAGATCTCAAGATTTCGCGCCGAACCATCGGTAGCGGTTGGCAGCGACGTGGCGGTAGATTTTCCCGGCGAGCCAAGGGACACCCGGAAGATAAAAAAGAAGGGAGAAGAGCGGTCCGAAGGGAAGAAGAGGGAGCATTTTCCTAAAAGCGTCGACCCCGGCGGTCACCTTCCCTTCTGCATCGACAAAGCGCATCGCATCCATGCAGGCCATTCCGGCCAAATCAGGCACCTGCTCCTTTGCCTCCAGGTTTTGGAACGGAAGAAATCGAATCTGGTGACGCCGGTCCCACCGCTCGACCCATTCCTTCGACGAGACACAGAGCCGGCATTCGGCATCGTAAATCAAAGTCGGCCTCAATCGCGCCATCACTCAGCCCCCTCATTCATAATTTCGGCGATATGCTTCACCTCGACCTTTCCTTTCAGGCCGTTCTTGAGCTGGATCATGCAGGCGGGACAGGAGGTGGCGACGATCTCGGCGCCGCTCTCCTCGATCGCGCGGCGCTTCCGCTCGAAGACGGCGGCCGACTGGTCGGGGTTCTTGATGCAGAAGGTCCCCGCGCCGCCGGCGCAGCGATCGGCATCGGCCATCTCGACGAATTCATAATTCGGATGGCGACGAAGCAGCTCTCGGGGCGGCTTGGTCACCCCCGCGGCGCGAAGGTGACAGGAGGAGTGATAGGTCACCCGGGTTTTCTTCTGAGGGGAAAAAGAGCGATCCGCCTGAAGATCGCTCGCTCCGATCTCAGAGATATGGACCACCTTGGCCGCCAGCCGCCGTGCGCTCGCCTGTTCCTCGGGATCGGTCAGCAGCGTCGGATAGTCTTTCAGCATCAGCGTACAAGAGGCACAGCCGGTGACCACTTTCTCAAACTTTTCCAATGAGGCGATATTAAACCGGGCGTTCTCGCGGACGCGGTCAATCCAGCCATAGGTCTGGATCGGCGTTCCGGAGCAGCGCTGGGGGGGCAGGGCGACCGCAATCCCTTTCTTCTTTAAGAACTCGATCACGGCATCGCCGACCCCGTCGTCGAAGTAGTTCGCCGCGCAGCCGTGGAAATAGGCGACCGGGCTGTCGGAGCGGGTGAGATCGGGATAACGGTCTCGCAGGTGCCGGCGCGCCAGCCGCGGCAAGGTCATCTCGGCCGGGATGCGCGCCGTCGGAGCGAGCCCTTTCAAAATCGGCCGGGTCAGATGCTCGATCAGAAATCGGCCGACCGAATGATCCCATAGCGGTTGCGTCCAGGCGGCGAGCTTCAACAGCGGCTCGAAGAAACGGCGTTTGGATTGAAACGCAAAGATCGCTCCGGCCGTCCGATTCGGATGCTCCTCCCGTTTCTTCAAGATCAGCTCTGAGACATCGATCCCGGCGGGACAGACGGTCCGGCAGGACTTACAGTTCAGACAGGCCTCCACCACCCGGGCTGATTTTTCATACGTGTAATCGGGCGACGTGAGGATGTGGAACCATCCCCGTGCGGCATTGGACTCTTCCCCGACGACATCGTAGACCGGACAAACCGAGTTGCACTTTCCGCAGGTGGCGCACGGCTTCGCGAGCCGCGCAAGGTCGATCCCCTCCGTAAACGGCGTCTCGACGATCTTGACGCCGGGGTTGAGGAGATGTTCCGGATCGAAGAGCCGCTTTACCTCTTTGAAGAGGGCATACAGCTCCGGTCCATAAAGGTCTTTCACGAACTCGGCTCGAACCCGTCCGTCGCCATGCTCCCCGCAGAGCGAGCCGCCGAACCGTTCGATCACCGTGGTATGAATCTCATGGGAAAGGGTCACCATCTTCTGGAAATCGGCCGGATCGTTGAGATTTAAAAGTGGATTGATGTGGGCATTGCCGTCGCCGATATGACCGTAGATCGCCACCGCCACCCCCTTCTCGGCGAAGAGCCGATCGAGGTAGGCGATCAGCGCCGGGATCTGCGCGGCGGCGACGACGACGTCGTCGGCAAAATTCACCGGCTTCTTCTCGGCGTCATACCGGTAGAGGGTCGGATACATCGCCTTACGAATCCGCCAGAGCTCGGCCTGGCGCTCCGAATCGAACGCCTCGGTCATCGGAGCGCTCAACCGAAATGCTCCGATCTGCTCCCGGACCGCCTTCATCTTGTCCCGGGGCGACGCATCAAATTCCACCAGGAGCATCGCCGCCGCGGCCTTCGGAATTCCAAAGCGCTCCCGTCCGACGAGGTTCAGCGAGTTGGCATCCATCATTTCGAGCGCGCTCGGCGCCAGCGGCAAGAGGGCGTTGACCGCATCCCCGATTTCGGAAAGGCGATCAAAGTAGACGAGCGCCGTCGCCGTCTCGGCGGGCCTCGGAACGAGCTTGATCTTCGCTTCCAACATCAACCCGAGCGTCCCCTCGCTTCCGATCAAAAGTTGATGAAGCGGGAAAACGCCGCGCGCCAATCCATCGGCCAAGCTGAAGAGATCATAACCGCTCGAATTCTTCGACACCTTCGGGCGCTTCGACTGGATCAATTCACTGTTTCGCCGGACCAAATCGATGAGCGCTTGGAGAAAGGGATTCTCTTGAAGGAGCCGTTGGAGGGCCGGATCGTCGAGCCGGTACTCCTTCGCATCGATCCAGTTCCCGTTGGCGAGGAGGACCCGGAGCTCCAGGACATTGTTCCGTGTCGCGCCATATTTCAGGGTGTGCGGTCCGGCGGCGTTGTTCCCGAGCATTCCGCCGAGCTTGCACATGTCGCCGCTCGACGGATCGGGGGCAAACATCCAGCCCCGACGCGCCAGCCGCCGGTTCAACTCGGCGAAGACGATTCCCGGCTGTACCCGCGCCCAGCGGGCCGGATCGTCGACCTCTACGATTTGGTTGAGGCGGGAGAATTCAAGGATGATCCCCTCCCCTACCGCATTTCCGGTGAGATTGGTCCCGCCGCTTCGAGCGGTGAGGGGGACCTGATGCTGCCGGGCATACCGAAGGGCCTGTTCCAGGTCGGTCGCCGATTCGATGATCGCAATCGCCTCCGGAGTGACCTTATAGATGCTGGCATCAATGGAGTAGGCGGTGATCGACGGGGCATCGGAGAGGACCTTCTCTTTCCCCAAGACCGCCTCGAGTTGCTTCAGATCGAAAGACATGGGTTGATTATAGCAGCGTCGGAACGGGTTGACAATGCAAACGGTTGTCCGGCGGCCGCGACGGCGGTCTCTATTTTTGGATCACCACCGAATCGAACGAGACCCCGTTTTCGTCGAGCGCTTGCAGGGTCAGCGCATCGGAGGTCATCGACGCCGAAATCAAATGATGAACCGATTGGGAGTGGGCCGTGAAAGGGCTGATCCCCGGCGATTGGGTGAGATACGCCCCTCCGCCGCCGGTCACGAAATAGGTCACCCCGTTGATTGGAACGGTCCGCTCGTAGTCGTGGGCATGTCCCGTGAAAACAACATCGACATGGTATTTCTCGAAGAGCGGAACAAAATCTTTCATATTGGGAAGGTTCCCGAAGAGGCCGCTGCTATAGGGAGGATGGTGGAAATAGACGATCTTCCATCGGGCCGCACTTTGGGAGATCGCCTCCTGAAACCAGGCCAGCTGGCCTGGATCGTACTTGTGATACCGGGTCAGGGTGGAGTCGAGCGCGAAGAAGTCGGTCTCTCCCCAATGGAATTCGTAATAGAGCTTTCCGGTCGGATGAAAGAAATTCGCTAGAAAGGTCGCCCCGTCATCGGCGACGACATCGTGATCTCCCGCGACGGGGAAAAAGGGGATCTGTCGGATCAGATCTTGATACGGGAAGAAATAGCGCGGATCGTATTCCGGATCGTATCCATCTTCATAGACGACATCGCCCGGGACAATCACGAAGGAGGGGTCGAGCTTTTTCACCAGCGCCGCCAAGGCCAGTTGATCGGACGATTTGACGCCGCTGTCTGCAAAAGCGACAAAATTAAACTGATTGTCCCCCGCCCCCTTCGCCGTCTGAAAGCTCCCTTCACCGAGCACTCTCCCGCCGACGCTCACACGGTAAACATAACGGGTGTTGGGAAGAAGACCGGGAAGGGTGACGAAATGTTTTCTCCAGCCGACGAGATCGTCGAAACGGTAGGCCACGTTCGGAGCCGCGCCCCACTCGATCGTCCCTTCCGGGGTACACTCCCATGCCACCGTCGCCGACGTCGGCGTGACGAAAGCAAGATAGGGAGGGCGCGTTCTCTCCGGGCAGATCGGCGCGGGAGGGTCTTTCTCATTATCCAACGTGGTAAAGCGCCAATCATATCCGATCGTGAAATAATTTTTAAAAACATCTTTTATCCCCCGGGTCAGGGTCCCCTGATAGACCGTTCCGGGAGAGAGTGGACGACTCGGAGTAAAAAGGGCCGTTTGACTTGATGGATCATAAGAGATCGATCCGGGCACGCCGATCTGATCGGGTCCCGCGACGATCAGCGTCGCGGTCGTGAGGGTGGTGAGGTCGATCGGTTTATCAAAGGTCACTCGGATCTGCGTCTGTAGATCGACCCCCGTCGCCCCATTTCCCGGGCTGACGGCGGCGACGCTCGGCACCCGGCTCTCCGGCAGCGGCCGGAAGGGGGGAAGGGTCGGCGGTGATGGCGCCCGCGATACCGGCATCAACGAAGGGGGAGGCGCAATCACTGAAGGGGTGGACACCGGCGGAATCGCTTGAGGGGCGATCGGCAATTCCGGCGCGGGAGAGGGTCCCAAAGGCGCCGAAGCCCCTCCGCCCCCGCCACAGGCGGCGAGGATGAGGATGAGAAGGTGGACAATCCAATATTGCCAACATTGCGACGCGCGCTTACCCTGTTTGCTGCTCATTGCTCATTATCAATTCTGTTTGTCGTGCCCCGCAGATTCGGAAGAGGATCAGCTGTCGATTCTCTTTGGTTTTTAGAAGACACCTTATACACAGCAACTTGGATGCCGGGAGGATCAGAGCTGGACCTCATCTCCGCAGATCTTTCTCATTCGCGCTTTTCGATCGGTTGTAACATGAGCAACAAAGAGAAAAGGAAGTAAATTGGAATTATTTTCCCAATACCGGAAAACGGAGGGATAATAAAAGAGAATGATAAAAGAAGGTGAACCGACCGGAACCGATTGAACTGCAGATCCGGGACACAAGGGTCACTGACTGAAACGGAAGCGCAGCCGAGAGATTAAAGTGTCAGGGTGCTTTCCAAAGCGGTCTCTGTTCGGTGTCGAGAAGAAGGAGCGTCGGCTCTCCGGCCAGCATCAGGTCCGGGCGTCCTTCTTTTGAGAGCGCCATCCTTGCACGGGATTTCCCGGCCTCATCTAAAAGCTCAACCAATGAACTCCCATCCGCATTTAGCATCAAGAGAACCCGGCTCTTTTCGTCTTTATCGAACAAGGCGAAGCCCGGCTCCCCTTTGGCGGAGACGAAGAGCGCCCCCCGGAGCTTTCCGTCCCGATCGACCAGATGGAAATCTTCCGCCGTGACAACCTTCTTATGTTCCTTCGTTTTCTGGGCCGACACCTCCTCGCCGGTGAGAAGCCACACCGAGAGGAGCCCTCCCGCCAGCCCCGCCGCCATCGCCGTCCAGAGTGACCGTGCCGTCGTTTTCATCTCTCCCTCCCCTGCCCGAAAATAAAACGCAAATAAAAAGGGAGAAGGCCCCTTGAGAACCCTCTCCCTTCCTCGATGAATTCAAATTATTTTATTTTGGAATGACTGCCGTCACAGAAAGGAGGATTCCCGGTCCGCTTACAACCGCAAAAGGCCACCTTTTTCTTCTGCTCGATCGTCACTTCCAGCGGGCTGAACTCCCCACCCTTGTGGGAGCTGTCGCAAAAAGGCTGCGCCTTCGATTTTCCGCAGCGGCACCAATAATAAGTTCCCGGCTCGATCTCGAGAATATAGGGGCCCCGTTGCGCGATGATTGGATCTGCCATCATGATCTCCTTTGAGGATAAATGGAATGGTCATTTAAACGGATAAACGGACGCTCTCTGCAACAGGGTCAATTGCCCTTTTCAGTCCGATCGGGCAAGAAGAGGGTGAAGGTCGTCCCCTTCCCCTGTTGACTCTGAACCTTGATCGTTCCTCCGAGCAGCTCGATCGACTCCTTCACGATCGTCAAACCGATGCCGACCCCGTCGGCGTGAAAACCGCCGCGGCGGGCGACCCGCTTGAACGGCTCAAAGAGGGTCGGAAGGGCCTCTTTCGGCATGCCGATCCCGCTGTCCTTCACCGAGATCAGAATTCCCCGGGGAGCGGCTGTCCCCTCGGCGGAGAAGGTGACCGAGCCCTTCTCCGTAAACTTGAAGGCGTTGGAAAGAAGGTTGGAGAGGATCTGGCGAATCCGGAACGGATCGCTTCGGATGATCGGAAGTCCCGAGTCGATTTTCCATCGGACGACAACCTTTTTTTGCGAGAGCATATGCTTGAGGCCTTCAAAGACCTCCGAGATAATCTGCTGAAGATCGGCCGGCTCGGACCGAATTTCGATTTTCCCCGCTTCGATCCGAGAGAGGTCGAGTAAATTTTCTATTAAATTGGTCAGATCGCGGGCGTTCCGCCTCAGTGAGACGAGCACCTCCTCCTGCTGCGGGCTGACCTCGCCGAAGTGCTGGTCGAGCAGCAAGGCGGTGTAGCCGAGGATCGCATTCAAGGGGGTCCGAAGCTCATGAGACACATTCGAGACAAAGCGCGATTTAACCCGATTGGCCGCCTCCGCTTCGCTCTTCTTCTCCTCCAGCTCGGCCACCAAGCTTCGCAACGACCCTTCCAATCTCTTCTGATCATCGATATCGGTTGCGGTCCAAAGCCAGGCCATCACATTCCCCTTCTCGTCTTTCTCCGGAAGGGCCATGAGCAGATGCCACCGGTACGCCCCCCCCTGCTGCCGGAGACGACACTCCGTCTGATAATTCGCCCGGCTCTCCACCGCCGTTTTCCAGCCGTCGAGGAAAGGGGCGAGATCGTCCGGACAGATCGCTTTCTTCCATCCCCACCCTCCGCTCTCTTTAAATGTCAAACCGGTATACGTGGTCCACCGTTCATTGAAGAAATCGATCGATCCATCCGGGCGTGCAATCGAGATGATGTGGGGAACGGCGTTGGCCAGGTTCTTATAGCGCTGCCCGCTGATCCGCTCCAGCGTCTCCAGCTCCCTCGCCCGCTCTTTCGACTCGCTCCCTGCGCGGTCGGTCCGCCGTCGCACCGGATGGGTCCCGACCAGCGCTGCGACTTTCGACCGCAACATGTCGGGCTCAAACGGCTTGATGATGTAATCGAGCGCGCCGACGGCATACCCTCTTGCCGCATCGGCCTCGGTTCGGTTGACCGCCGTAATGAAAATAATCGGGATATTCCGGCACTTCGGCCGCTCCCGAATCAACGCGGCGGTCTCAAATCCGTTGAGGCCCGGCATGGCGACGTCCAGTAGGATCAAGCTGAAATCATCCTTGAGCAGAAAGCGGAGCGCCTCCATCCCGGAGCGGGCCCGAACCAGATTATAATTCGGCAGCCCCAGCACCGCTTCCAACGCCAACAAATTTTCCGGGTGATCATCCACCAACAGAATGTTGGCCCGCGAGTCCTTGCGATATGCCATCCATCCCCCCACCGATCCGATCTCTTTCCGTTCAACCGAAGAAAGACGCCAGCCGATTATATCGATTTATTTTGTGGAGGACAAGGGGGATCATTCACCGGGCGGTGACTTCATTTAGAATAGAAGGGAGAGATATTTTAGTGTCGCTCTCGCGGAGGGAGAGGAGAAAGGACCCGTTGCAGAAATTCAAAAAAGGGTTGCCGCGGCGAGGTCGGTTCTTGTGTGTGCGGATTGCCTGCCGAAGGTCGTGGGGTTTTAACCCACCCCCCAACGTGGGGGCCGACTGCCCGGCCCCCTCCGGCCCCCCCGTGCAGCCGGTGAGAGATCCCCCCCGCTCCCCCCTTACGGTCACAACTTGCACCACGCGCGGAAGGGCACCGCGGATGGGGCTTCGACAGGTGACCTGATTCGGTCGGTGAGACGTCTGATATAAAACGCAGCAGAGGGGGGGGGCGTAGTACGCCCTTGCCGCGCAGGCGCTTACGATCTTTTTTAATTCAAACACAAACAGTACTAGATTTGGGTTTATCCCCTCGGTGGCGTGCTGTGTCGGAGAGAAAGGGCCCCACGGGGGGATGGGTGGAGCGAGGACGCAGTGCGCCACCGCTATAAATGAATCGTTCTATCTACCTTTACAGGGCGCCTGTCTGAGGCGCAGTCCGCACCTCTTTGTGCGGTCGCGCCGAGTTCGGCCGTGGGGGGGAGCAGGGGGGGAAGCCCCACCCGCTGCCTGGGGAAGCCGGAGGGGCCGTGGCAAGACGGCCCCACGGTGGGGGGTGGGGTGAAACCCCGCTCCAATGTTCTTTAGATCCGCCTTCTGTCTTCTATCTTCTAGATTCTATCTTCCCTCCTTACTACGAGAGGGATAACAAATCCTGTCCCGCAACAATTAGAGCCGAGGGCGCCACGCGCATCCGGAATAAGGGTAAGAAGGCGGGCCACCCACAGATGCATGCAATCGATGTTGACTAAATAAAATAATCCAAACCCACTTCCATACAAATCTTGATTCATTCTAATTGATATTATAGACTGGGTTCACTGGGATCCTTTTATTAACGAGGCCCCCAAGGCGAGGTGAGAAATGGATGCAAATCCTGCAGGGCTTCCTTTAATTTCCGTCGAAGGATTAATGAACTATGCCGAGGCGATGGCCAGACGCTCGCCTCCCGACGGGGTGACTTTCCCGGAACCGCCCCCCCCCACCGCCGACCGTGCCCGCCGGGCCGCCGAGGCGATCCCGCGGCTCCAGGCCTTCGTCGATCGGGCCGTACAGGGATTCGACAACGCAGCGAGCTACCGCGCCGCGCGACGGAAATTAATCGACGACGGCTGCGGCGGCGACCCGCTGGTCTTTTATGTCGCCTGGAACCGGCTCTTGGCCGAAGGACGACTCGCACCGCTGCTCCACGGTCCGATCCGCTCGATTCAGAAACCGCTCGGACGCCGGCCGGTGGCGATCGTTCCGCGCGCTCAGCTGACGCCGCAGTTGTCGGAAGGTCGGATCGTCCTCGATCTCGGCGACGACCGCTTCTGGCTCCTGCCGCGCGACCTCACCGGACGGGCCCTTCTCTTTACCATGCGCCACGGCGTCTCCCGCGTCGAGAGCAAGACCCATCGGGTCGGCCAGCGCCTGGCGAACACGCTGGAGCCGGGACGGGGGCTTCCGAAAGCCGATGCGGTCGGGGCGGCACTCGCCCGAATGGTCGGGGCCGTCGGCCAGCAGCTCGATTTCCTCCACCTCGAAAACTACCTCGACCCCAAGACGTTCCGACACCAGATCAGCAGCAGCCCCAATACCCGACAACTGTTCGAGCGGGTCACCGCGGCGATGACCCGGAACGACGGCGGCCTCCCCGAGGCGACGGTCGATCCCGCGCTGGAATCTCAAGATTTCGGTTGGGTGACCGGCCTTGAGAAAACCGCGGAGGTCGAAGAGGCGGCCCGCGCCTTCGGCGTCGACGCGAAGACAGCCAAGCGCCTGATCAAACACCCCCTCTATTGTTATCCCGGCGGAAACTCCTTCTTCGACCTCTATGCCGATGTCGTCGACGGATTTCACCGGATCGCCCAAGCCCACCAGGGGGGAGTCGTCTCCCTCTACACCCACAGCTCGACGCTGCGGGCGCTGATCACCTACCTCGACCCGCGGCCGTTCCACGAAGCCTTCTCCGAGTTCGGCGAATATAAAGAAGGTCAGGACAATGTCGTTCTTCTTGCCTATGAAAACGGACGGCTGTCGGGTTACTCGACGGCGGTCGGTCTCTCCGAGCGGGAGCGGACGGCGCGCGAGGCGTGGGTGACCGTGGAGCGGGAGCGGATCGGACGGGTGACACTAAAGCCGCGTCAGATCCGGCAGATCGTGGCGCTCGTCTCCGGCGGCGACTTCGCCGGCGCGGGGGCCGCACTCAAAGAGCTCCGCGCGGCCGGCGACCGTCAAGGGATCACGGTCCATTTCGTTCGGCACGGCTTTTTAGGATTGGCGAACAATTGGATTGAGCGGTTCACCGACCGGGAGATGCGCGGGATGGCCGGATTCTCCAGCAGCCCGATCGGAAGCAGCCGATTTGAAGATTTCAAAGAAGAAGAGGTGCAAGCCCTCGCGCTGCGGAATCTCTCCCCTTATTTGGAAAACGGCGCGCTCGTCGTCATCGGCGGAGATGGGAGTCTTCGCGGCGCCCGCGCCCTCTTTGAGAAGTTCGGCGTCCAGGTGGTCGGCCTCCCCGGAACGATCGACGACAACCTCGCCGGGACGACCTCTCTCGGCTACCACTCCGCCGTCGCACTCGCCGACCATTCTCTTCAGTCGCTCAAAGCGACCAGTGCCGCGATGGGGAGCATCTTCTTCGTCGAGGTGATGGGGGCCGGCGCCGGACACCTTGCGCTCTCCTGCGCCCACCAGGCCCGCGCGGAGGGAATCTTGGTGAACGAGCACCCCGACCCCGATGCTTACATCGATCAGGTGATCTTGGGAACGCTCAAGCGGTCGATGGGGGTGCCGAACAAGAGCCATCTCTTTGTCGTTGCGGAGAAGACGCCGCATCGGCATCATCCGCTCGGCGGGGTTCATGGGCTGGTCGACTACATCGCCCAATCGATCGCCCAATGGCCGCCGGTCCAGCGGGGACAGGACCGCTATCAATTAACGGTGGCGACGAAGGCGACGATCCTCGGCCACACCCTCCGCGGGGCGCCGCCGGTGCCGCAAGACAAGGCGCTCGCCCAGCATTTTGCTTATGAGACGGTACAGCGGCTGATCGAGAGTCCGGAGCGGGCCGTCGGCTGTCTTCTCGCCGCCCGGGGCGAAGGCGCAATCGAGGCGATCCCGCTCCATAGCATCGCAGCGAAGCCGTTCGATTGGGAGCTCTTCTCCCGAATGCACGGGAATATCTCCTCGACCTCTTTTTAATCTTATTTTTTCTTGATCAGAGAATCGCCCTCAGTCGCCGAGGGCCAGAAGGGGAAGGTTTTTCTCCCGGGCCTGCCGGGAGAGATCTTTCAATGAAGTCAGAAAGTGGAGAGCGCCGGCGCGGCCGCACGGCGCGCCGGCGGGATCGCGCTCCAACCCGACGACCCTCGGCGGCTCCAGCTCCGCCGACAAACGCTCTTGCCGATAAAGCGGCTCCAAGATCGAGAGAAGCCCCTCGACCTGTTGTTCCAATTGGAGGAGTCGCTCTCCCTCGAAGCGGGTGTCGCCGTACGGATCGAGATCGGTCAGGCCGGTCGGCAAAATTCCTTTTAAAGAAGAAAGACCCCGAAAGTATCCGCGCAGCTCCGACTCGAAAGGCAAGATCTGTCGTCGGTCGGTCCGGTCTGCAGAGACCCCGATCGAAAAGATAATCGCCATCTTATTTCACCGGAAAAGCGGTGATCACCCGCCCCTGCGCATCGATCACCACCCGCATCGTTCTCAACTTTTTTTTCTCCGGACTGATTCCGATCGGCGTTCGATAGGAGAACTCGAAGAGATAGCCGCGGCGGCCTTCGGTGTTCTCCTGAATTCGTGCATCGGGACTCTTTAACACGTAATCAATCCCGGCGCGGACATCATATCCCCTCAAAAATCGGCTCTTGCCCGGAACCGTTGCATCGGCGCCATGCCGGGCCAAGATATGTCCGAAGAGGACCTTGTTCGAAAGGAGATAGTGGTCGGCGGCGAGGCGCGCCCGCTTTCGAACGGCGGCCTCTTCCGCCGTCTCCGGGCGTTGCGTCGACGCCGGGGGAACCCCCCGAATCCGGAGGTCTTCTTGCAAAGAAGACGAGAGGGGACGGGAGAAGCCCGGATGCGGAGAGAAAGCAGCCTGCACCCTGCCGGCGGGGCCGGAGAGAAGCAGGAGAATAAAAAGAAGGGGAAGAAAAACAACCCTGGCCGATCGGCGGCGCCGTCTTAACATGAGACCCTCCAAAAGTGTTCCGTGGATCTCATCTCGGTATACCGGAGGAAGGGCGCGCTGTCAATATTGCATCGATCTTCTCTTACGATTTTTCCAGCTTCCTGAGATATTTTTGAATCCGCCGCGCGTTGGTCCCGACATCGCTCTTCCCGACCCGCGAGACGGAGCGGACATCGATTCGGCTTCCCGGATCGGCCGGCGTGATCCGGACGACGATGTCATCTTTGAAACCGAACCAAAAAGTGGTGTCGGTCGCCTCGATCCTCCCCTCTTCTTTCCGCGCATCGACCAACTTCCAACCGGACGACCGCGCCGCTGCAAGCGCTTTATCGAACGCCTGATCGGGCGGATCGGTGGTGATGTCGTGAATCGGTGGAACCTGTCGCGCCGTCATCATCCACTGCAACGGAATCGCAAAGATGGTGATGCCGATGGCAAAGCCGAGGAGCGCGATCGTCATCTCCCCCCGGGTTCCGCGACGACGAAGCCCGACCAGGGCGATCAGAGAGATGACCGCCGCCGCGGCCCCGCCGAGCGCGCCATATTGCAGGAGCGAGAAACCGGTCCGGAAATGCCATCGCTCAAAGCGCGCTCCGAATCCCGCCCCGATCGCCGTAAACAGCGCGAGAAGGGCAAGCAAGAAACCGACTTGGGCGAAGTAGGTCCAGGCGGTCGGCCGTCCGGCATCCACTTTCATTGGAGGGTTGCTCATTTATGATGATCTCCATCTCGATTAAGTTTGAATCAGCTAAAACATGGTATGCCCGAACCAGGAACCAAGTCAACCTCTGGAACCGAGCACCGGTCTCTTCTCTTAGGGTGTGAAGGAATCCCGCTTCGACGGCTTCATGTCCTTCGATTCGAATGATTGCCGGAACCAACGAATAAACAAAGCTAAAGGAATGGATTCAGTTTCTCCCGCCTCATTGATCCGCAGAATAGGGACTGTTTCAACCTGTTGGGTTGCTATAAATGAAAGGTTCGTACCAATAGTAATTACTACCAAATTTTATTGACTATTTTATTGGAGCTATGCTATAAATCGGCGCACCAAGCTCATCCTCATCAACTTTAAACATAAACCAACACATTAATAAACCCCAACCAGAGGAAATGATGTCATCATTCAAACGATCCCAAAAAATGCTTCTTTCAGGCTTGTCTCTCTCGATTCTCCTCCTTCTGCACGCTTGCGGCAGTGGCGGCGGGGGCGGCGGGACAAACAACAATCCGACACCGACTCCCCCACCGAGCGCTTCGGCCAAGGTCGGCGGAACCGCCTCGAAGGCGGTTGCCACCGCGTTGAACCTGGCGGCGTCGAGCATCTCCTCCGCAGCAAGCGGCAGCGGCGCTCCCCCTTCCTTGGGCGCTTTATTGAAGCCGGGGACATCAACGGAGTTAAGCGAGACCGTTCAGGTCCGTCAGGCGCTGGACGCCGTCAAGACGGCCATCGCCGCACGGGAGAAGGTTACGGCACTCCCTTCGACACAGTGTTCCGGCGGGGGAACAATCACCGTTACGACCGACGACAACAACACCCCCTCGAACTTTCTTGACGACACCACAACCTCGACTTACGATAATTGCACGGAAAGCGGCACGGTCACCAACGGCTCGTTGGCAACGACTTTCTTAGACAATGGGCTCGGCCTCACTTTTACTTATAGCAATTACGTGATCCATTCCACCTTCTCAGGCTCCATTTCTGAAACCGCCATCACCGGAGGACTCACCTTTCATTCCACCACAGGAACCTGCGGCTTTGAAGGGAGCAGCTTCACCGATAACCTGACCCTGACCTCTAAGGTCGACCAGACCGGAGATGGGACGTTCGAGGTGAACACCGCCCTCGCCGTCAATCTGACGATGACCATAACCGAGGCACACGATGCGGCGCCGGCCTGCACGCCGGGAGCGACCACCGTCGACCTCAACGGCGGAACCAGGATCACCAGCAGCAGCGCGGCGGCAAATCAGGAGGTCACCTTCACCGATTTCAAGATGGTCCTGACGCCGACGACCAGAACGATCAACAACGTCGACACGAAGGGCGAGACCCTCTCCCTCAATGGGGCAATCGCCATCTCGTCCGGCTGCACCGGCAGCGCTGCAACGACCTTCACGATCAGCACACCGGAAGGAGAAGAGCCGTTCGTTCCGAAGGGAAAGAGCTGCCCGGTCTCCGGCAGATTCCTCATCGCCCACGGCAGCAGCCTCCTGGCCGTGATCTACACGCCGACCGGCGGGGTCCAGGTCGACGAGGGGAACAACGGCTCGATCGACACCACCTTCACCAGCTGCAAAGAGGCCGGCCTCTGCAGTTAAGCCGACCCTCGCACATTTCAGGGGCGCCCCGGTCTACACCGGGGCGCCCTTTTTATTTCAGCGTCCGAAAAACGGCGAGCTGAAAGATTCTACCCCTCGATTGCCATTTGCGTATCCGGATGAAACCGCTCGGCAGCGGCGGAAATAACGACAAAATGTTCGCAAAAAGGGGCACCAAAAAGGATCGATCCACCCCCTCCGCAGAAACAGATTTCTTGATTCCGTGCGTGAAGACTGTTAGATTAGCCGCATGGCCAAAGGAGATTCAAACAAATCGAACCGACCGCACCCGCTCCGTCCGCTCCAGGGGGATATCGATTATCTCGACGGGCTCCTCCGCCAGGTCCTGCTGGAACAGGGGGGGGAGCCGCTCGTGAATCTGATCGAGCAATTCCGGAAGATCTGCCGCGAGCTGCGCGACCGGTACAATCCGGCGCTCGAGCGAAAGCTCCTCCAAATGATCGACCGGCTCGACCTTCCCACCTGCACCCAGCTCGTCTCCGCTTTCGATCTCTCGTTCAATCTCCTGAACGTCGCGGAGGAAAATTTCGGGATGCAGGCGCGGCGTGAGATGGAGCGGCGGGGCCGGCAGGTCGACGGATCGCTTGACGATTATTTTGCCGAAGCGAATCGGAAAAATCCGGCCGCCTGGCACGAGCAGCTGACGCAGATGCGGATCATGCCGGTGATCACCGCCCACCCGACCGAGGCGAAGCGCCAGACGATCTTGGAAAAATACCGGACGATCTACCTCTTGATGTTCAAGCGGGAGAGCCCGATCTGGACACCGCGGGAGACCGAAGCGATCAAGCAAGACCTCCTCAACCAGATCACCCTTCTCTGGCAGACCGGCGACATCCATCTCGACCGCCCGACGGTGCGCGAAGAGGTGAGCAACGGCCTCTTCTATTTTCGGGAGACCTTTTATCCGATCATCCCTCGGATCTACGCCGATATTCGGGATCATATCCGAGGACAGTATCCAGAGACCGACATGATCATCCCGCCGTTTTTGCGGTTCGGCTCCTGGATCGGCGGCGATCGCGACGGGAATCCATCCGTCACGGCCAAAGACACCGAGTGGACCGTCCTCCGGCAGAAGGAGCTGATCTTTCATCTCTACCTTGAGTCGATCCATCAGCTGACGATTGAGCTGAGCCAGTCGAAATACCTCGTCGATGTCTCCAAAGCGCTATTGATGTCGATCCAGGACGACGCCGGGCGCTTTCCGGAGCAGGCCGCTCCCCTCCTCGGCCGAAACCCGTACGAGCCGTATCGGCAGAAGCTCGGCTTCATCAAACTCAAGCTCGAAGCAACCCGGAGCGAAATCGATCATCGGATGGGATTTAGTCTCTCCAGGGATAAAGCGCCGGCCCGCGGCTATCGCTCCGCCTCCGAATTCATCGACGATCTGGAAATCCTCCGGCGAAGCCTCGTCGGGGATGCCGGGAAACGCCCCGCCGAGATGGCGGTCGATGCCCTTTTAACGCGGGTCCAGGTCTTCGATTTTTACCTCGCTCGCCTCGACGTCCGGCAAGAGGCCGAGCGGCATCGAAAGGTCGTCCAGGAGATCTTCGAGCGCCTGCAACTCTATCCCGACTACGCCGCCGCCGATGAGAATAAGAAAGTGGAGATCCTGACCCAAGAGCTCCTCACCCTTCGCCCCCTGATCCCTTCCTTCTTGACCCTCTCTCCCGAAAACCAGGAGGTCCTCGAGACCTTTAAAAGCATCCGTAAGATCAAAGAAGCGATCGACCCCGAAGCGATCGGCAGCTACATCATCAGCCTTGCCGCGCAACGGAGCGATGTGTTGATCGTTCAGCTCCTCGCAAAGGAGGCAGGACTCTGCGGCCCGACGCAAGATGCCGGCTATGAGAGCGGGCTCGACATCGCTCCCCTCTTCGAGCGGATCAACGACCTGCGGTCGGCCCCCGATATCATGGATGGCCTCTTTAAAAATCAGGCATATCAGAAAAATCTCTTGGCCCGCGGACGACAGCAGGAGATCATGCTCGGCTACTCCGACAGCAGCAAAGACTCCGGCGTCTTGACCTCGAGCTGGGAGCTTTACAAAACCCAGAAGATCCTCCGAGATGTCGCGCAGGCGCATCAGGTGCATCTCACCCTCTTTCACGGGCGCGGCGGCAGCGTCGGCCGCGGCGGGGGACCGACCCACCGCGCCATCCTCGCCCAACCCCCCGACACGGTGATGGGACGGATTAAAATTACGGAGCAGGGTGAGGTGATCTCCTCGAAATATGCCAACCAGGGGACGGCGACCCACAATTTGGAATTATTGATCAGCGGGGTGCTCAAAGCGACTTTGAATGAAGAGCCGTCGACGACCGCCTCGCGGCGGATCGCCCGGTATGAAGCGGCGTTTGAGGAAATTTCTCAGATCGCCTACAGGCTCTATGGAGAGCTGGTCGGCGATTCCGACCTCTATCGTTATTTTCAGGAGGCGACGCCGATCTCCGAGATCGGCCATCTCAAGATGGGCTCCCGACCGGCTTTTCGGCGGGGAGGGAAGACAATGCAAGATATGCGCGCCATCCCGTGGATTTTCTCCTGGACGCAGAGCCGCCAGCTGGTCGGCGGTTGGTTTCCGGTGGGGTCCGCCTTCAAGACCTTTTACGACAAAAACCCGACGGAGCACGGCCCGCTCCTCCAGGAGATGTACCGCGCCTGGCCGTTCTTCAACAACTTCATCGACAATATTCAGATGACCCTCGCCAAAGCCGACATCCACATCGCGCATCATTATGCGGGGCTCGTCCGCGACGCCGAGCTGAGAAAACGGATCTTCGGACGGATTCAATCCGAATTCGAGCTGACGATCGACCTCGTCGGCAAGATCACCGAAACCGAGGAGATCCTCGCCAACGATCCGACCCTCCAGCAGTCGATCCGGCTGCGCAACCCTTTCATCGATCCGATCAACTACATCCAGGTCAACCTCATTCGAAAGCTCCGCTCCCAGAAGCTCGGAAAGAAAGAGCGCGAAGAGCTGATTCACGCCATCTTATTGACGATCAATTGTATCGCAACCGGAATGCGGAATACGGGGTAAAGCGAGCGCGGAGTGCGGGTGAGACCCATCGGCGCTTGGATCTGCCGATATCAGAGCATTCCTTCCTTCTTCTGGCTTCGCCACTGAATCGTGCAGAGATGCACTTCAGACCTTGCAAAAAGTCGGATCGGCAGGCCGCTCAGTCCGACCCCTTTGCTAACGATCAACACGCCCTGACCGTTTGAACCTTTAAACTCTCCATGTGCATACCGGCGGCCGGCATTTCCCGGCGGCAGGACGATCGGGATCCCTCCCGGTAAAGCGATCTGTCCACCATGGGTGTGCCCGGTGAATGCCACGTCGAAACGATACCCCCGCAGCAGCGGCAGACCGCCCGGCGAATGCATCAGAAGAATCCGGGTCCCCTCCGCCCCTCTGAACGTATCGGCCGGATCCGGATCTCCGGCGACCGGATCATCGATCCCGCAGACGAAGAGCGCTTCAAACGGCCCTCCCAGCCGGACATTCTCATTGACCAACACGCGGACCCCGGCCGATTCAAGCCGCTTTACGATCATCGCATCATCGGCCCAGAGGTCATGGTTGCCCAAGACGGCATAAATGCCGTGGGGCGGATTGAGCCGTCTCACCTGCTCACAAAAGAGATCGATTTCATCGGTTCGGAAGGAGATGAAGTCCCCTCCCAGCAGAACAAGATGGGGTGAGGCCGCGGCGAGCGACTCGAAAGCGCGGGCGAGGAGCCTTGGATCGGTCAGCGGCCCCGCGTGAAAATCGGATGCAAAGCCGATGCGCAATGGCGGCATGGAAGGGGCCGCGGTCGGAAGGGAGAGCGCGTGCAAGCGGGTCTCGACCGCGCCCTGAAGCCCCAGCCGATAGGCCAGGCGCGCCCCCCATCCGCCGTGAAACAGGGCCGCTTCAAACGACTCGGTCGCACGGAACCACCCTTTCGGAAGTCTCCCCCTCCCCACCCCGTTTCCTTTCGTGATTGATCAACCGGTCAGAATTGAAAACAACGATCCCGTCCCGATGATCTTATTATAAAGAATTTAGCCGAGAAAAGAGGAATTCGCTTCACAAAATTGACACTACTCCTTCTGTATCATAGACAGACCCGGAAAAAGAACGCTACGATTTTATAATAGGTTGTATTTGAACGGTTTAACCGTTTAACAAAGGAAGAAATAAATGCAGGTGAAAGAGATCATGCCCCCCGCGGCATGTCTATCTTATTCGCGACGGATTGATAAAAAGCATGGAGATCCAGTCTTAACGACAATCTGCTGCGGCTGGAGCGCGCCGAGGCCGACCGCTCCGATAATAACTCCAGCAACGGGATACAAAGAACCAAGCCAAAGAGCCACAGTCGATTGATCATTCCCTTCCCTCTTTGAATAGGCGCTCGGTTCAACAGACACTGCCCGTAGCGCTCCCCAGGAAAACACCCGCATCGCACTGTCCCATAGAGGGAAAGTCAATCTTGGGATTTCTTCGAAGAGAGCACATCGATGTAAAATAGCGCTATCGAGGCCGTTTTACCGATATGCGCCCGGTCATCTTTGTAAGACCCATTACCTGCCGGTTATCCTTTATACTACTTGACATGGACCATTATTTTGTATACAAAATAGTAGAAGCGGAAGTCAGTCAGACAATTGGAACCCCTTTCGATCACAGCGAGGCCTTATGAAGATGAGAAATGCCTTTGGAGCCCTATTTTTAGCCGGAATCGTTTTAATGTCGGCCGGTCCGGCTGCCTTCGGTTATGAGGAAATCAACGTCGGCAACGGCGGCACCGTGACTGGAACGGTCACCCTCAAAGGAGAGGTCCCCCCGCCCCGTCTTTTTCACCTCGTCCTCTACCCCTTCGGTCCGTTCTGCGAGAAGCGGGATTCGGACGGCAAGGGGAACCGGGTCCTCCAGGAGTTTAAGCGCTCCCAAGAAGGAGGGCTTCAGGATGTGGTCATCGCCGTGCAAGCGGTCCAAAAAGGAAAGCCGTTTCGCCATCCGACGGGAGAGTTCCACGTGGTCCAATGCACCTTCGAGCCGTTCGTCTCCGTAATGGAGCAGCATCAGAAAATCAATGTCATCAATGACGACCCGGTCATCCACAACATTCAGATCTATCAAAGTGAGGGAGGCAACATTGTCCTGAACCAGCCGCTCCCGGTAAAATCGACTCAGACCGGGACAATCCGACTGAAACCGTCGACCAAAATCACTGAGACGATCTGCGGCATGCATGAGTTCATGCAGAACTGGGCCTTTGTGGTCGACAACCCCTATTATGCGATCACCGGCGCCGACGGCCGCTTTTCCATCGAGGGGCTGCCCCCGGGAACCTACAAGATTACCGCCTGGCATCCCCACATGAAAATCGCTTCGCAAACGGTCACCGTCACGGCACGGAACACCTCCCCGGTCCGCTTTGAGTTCGATGCCAGCCAAGTGGAACGGCCGGAATATGAAAAGCAGGAGCAGGGACGGATCGGATTGGGCGCCCGCCTCCGCGAAGATCGCACCGCCGATCCATGATGGACAGCCGAACCGATGTGTGATAGGGTAGACAGCTTCAAGCTCGGTAAGGCGGGACGGTATATCTCTCCACTTCTCTCGACAGTAGGTTAAACTTGTCTCCTGAAAATCCCAAAATTTCCGGAGCGACCGATCCCCCTCTGCGGGAGGAGACGATTAAAAGGATGTCGCTCCACCGCCGAATCTTTGTCGAGCAAGGAACCCTGCTGCTGAGTCTGTTGAAGTGGACCGCGCTGGCCGCCTTCGTCGGCGTGGTCGTCGGCGCGTCGACCGCGCTTTTTCTCATTCTCCTTCGGCGCGGCATCGAACGGACGGCACCCTATCCTTACTTCTTTCTTCTCCTGCCGATCACCCTCTTTTTAAGCAGCCTATTGGTCCGGGTTTTCGCGCCGGAAGCGGAAGGACACGGAACGGAGAAAGTCATCTGGGCGATCCACAAACGGGAAGGCCGGATCGATCCCCGCGTCGTGCCGATCAAGTTGTTGGCGACGATCCTCACGATCGCCTCCGGCGGCTCCGCCGGGAAGGAAGGACCGTGCGCCCAAATCGGGGCCGGCCTCGCCTCGGCCTTCGCCAATCTGATTCGTCTCTCTCCGTATGATCGGAAAAAACTGGTGATCTGCGGCATCGCGGGAGGCTTCGCGGGGGTCTTCGGCACCCCGATCGCCGGCGCCCTCTTTGCCGTCGAGGTCCTCTTTTTGGGACAGCTCCTTTATGATGTCCTCTACCCCTCCTTCGTCTCCGGAATCATCGCCTACCATGTCGCCACCCGCCTCGGCATGACCTACTTCCATCACACCGTTACCCTGGTGCCTGCGATCGATGAGTGGACCTTTTTCAAAGTCTTTCTCGCCGGCCTCTTTTTCGGCTTGATCGCGTTGGTGCTCATTTTGATCCTAGAAGGGGTCGAGCGCGGCTTTAAACGATGGCCCATCTGGAAGCCCTGGAAAGGGGTGGCCGGCGGGATACTTTTGATCCTATTGACCCTCTCGGTCGGAAACAGCTATCTCGGTCTCGGAATCTCCGGCATAGAAGAGGCGGTGCAAGGGAAGGGTCTTCCTTCCGGCGCGTTTTTCTGGAAAACGATCACGACGGCGGTGACGCTCGGATCGGGCGGGAGCGGCGGAATTCTCACACCGGTTTTTTTTATCGGCGCCGCCGCGGGAGATCTCTGGGGGCAGATGACGTCGATGGACCGGGGGACCTTCGCCGCCATCGGCATGATGGCGGTCTTGGCCGGGGCGACGAACACCCCCATCGCCGCCTCGGTGATGGCAATCGAGCTCTTCGGCCCGCTCCTCGCCTCCTATGCCGCCGTCGCCTGTGTCACGAGCTTTCTGATCACCGGACATCGGAGCGTCTATCCGAGCCAGATCATCGGCGTGGCCAAGAGCGAATCGTTTCAGATCGATCTGCAATCGGAGATCGGCGAGGTCATCCAGATTCAACGGATCGCGCGTCCCAAAAAGCTCTCTTTCATCCTTGTTGATCTCTATCACCGCCTCCGCCGGAGCAGATCGTGATTAAGCGCTAAGTGATCGCTCTCCGATCCGCTTCTTTGCTTTTGTCCTGATCCGATCGGCGATCATCGACAAAGGCCGCTCAAAGAGATGTCCCTCGTCAAAATGGCCCAACCGATAAAGAGGACAGACCCAATGCCGAAAAAGAAAGTTACAAGAAAGACGGCGATCGCGGAGATCGTCCAATCGTTCCGGAGAATCTTCAAAGCGATCCAGCAATACTCCGAGGAGGTGTTAAAAGAGTTCGGCGTGACGGGACCCCAGCTCTGGCTCCTTAAAACGCTCCGGCACGACGGCGGGACGTCGGTCAGCGAGCTGACCCAGAAGATGTACCTTCATATCTCGACCGTCTCTGGGATCATTGATCGCCTCGAAACAAAGGGATATGTGGTCCGAAAAAGAGACGCGCCCGATCGCCGCGTCGTCATGGTTCACCTCACCGCTATCGGAAAGCGGATCGTCGATCAAGCGCCGGAGCCGTCTCAGGGGAAGCTGCTCCACAGCTTACAGTATCTCTCCGAAAAAGAGGTCTTGGAGATGCACGAGGCGCTTCTAAAGATCGTTCGCCTGATGGAGGTGGAGCGGGTGAAAGCGACTTTTTTCTTCAGCGAAGAATAAAGCGATCCGATGCTTGCAGAGAAGTATTTTGGTTCGCTTTGTTCAGGAGAGTCGCTCAGCGTTTTATGTCCGGACAGAAAAATATCCCCACCTCGAAAATTGGCTCGTCAGCGGCGGCGAATTAGGCTATCTGATTCGAAATTTCAATTGGTCCGCCAATCCGCTCGGCCCCCCGGAGCCTCAAAACCGCCGTCCGGATCATGCTCACCTCTCGCCAACCGATGTTCGGACGCTCGGATCCCGCATCCTGTTGGCGGATGACAATACCGACATGCGCGAGTATGTTCGACGCCTGCTGAGCGCCCGCTGGAGGGTCGAAACCGTGGCGGACGGAGCCGCCGGGCGCCGACGACTATCTCGTTAAACCTTTTTCGGCCCGGGAGTTGATGGCGCGGGTCGGCGCACACCTGGAACTGGCCCGCCTGCGCCGCGAAGCGTTGCAAAATGAACAGAGGCTGCGCGCCGAGGCGGAGCGGGCCAACCGGTTTAAATCGGAATTCGTCTCTCAGATCTTTCACGACCTCCGCACCCCGCTCAACGCCATCATCGGCTATACCGCGCTGCTGCGCGACGGGACCGATGGCCCCATCGGAGAAGAAGAGAAGCCGGCGCTGGAGCGAATTCAGCGGAATGCCGACGACCTCCTCCAGCCGGTCAACAACATCCTCGACCTCGCCCGGATGGAGTCGGGGAAGTTGCCTCTGGATCTGGCGCCGATCGCGATTGCGCCGCTGCTGGAAGATCTCTCTCTAGAGATGAAGCCTTTGGCCGACCGGAAAGGGTTGTCGATCCGCCGTGACGGTCTGGCCTCCGCCCTCCCGTCGATTGTTTCCGACCCCTTGCGGGTAAAGCAGATCGTCGTAAACCTCTTGACCAACGCCATTAAATTTACCGAGCAGGGGGTGATCGTGATTTCCGCCCGGGATCTTCCGGCGACGGAGGAGATCGAAATGGCGGTCTCCGACACCGGCGTCGGGATCGCGCCGGAGGCGCTGTCGCGGGTCTTCGAAAGTTTCTACCAGGCGGAGGAGAGCCGAACGTCGGGAGGAAGCGGTCTGGGCCTCACGATCGTGAAAGAGTTGGTGACGCTGCTTAAAGGGAGGGTCTCCATCCGAAGCGAGTATGGAAAAGGCGCGACCTTCACCGTCTCTCTCCCCTATCGGTTGGAAAAAGAGTTGGAAAAAGAATAGATCGGCTTTTTGTTTTGACGGTCTTCTCTTTAAAAAAAGTCGGCGCGGTCGCAGCGATATTCGGGCGGGCAAAAAATCTGAGGCCCTCTCTTGATCAGGACTGGGAAGAGAGGGCCTCTCTATGTTCCGTGCGAATGCTGCGCGCTAGCTCTTCTGCGATTCAACCGAGCTGGCATGGCCTTTTTCATCCACTTCGGCCTTCACCTTGTCACCCTGTTTCAGCTCACCGCTCTTCTTGGTGGCCGCCGGGTCAACATGAATCTGATGGATCTTTCCGCCACTGTCCTTCACCGAGACCATATCGCCCTCGATCTTCACAATTTCTCCTGTGATGGTTCCGGCGAGACTGACACCGGCAAGCGCCATCACGAGAGCAAAGGCACCGATGAAACCGAAAATTTTCTTCAACATGTGGGCTCCTCCATTGTTTTGTGATTATGGTGTAACAAATTAATCGTATGCTGACCGGAACAAAGAAGTCAATCCCGGAATGTAATCGCGACGCCAATAGACCCCTCTTTGGAAGCCACAGCCTCTATTTCTGTGATCGGCGATACCGTTTATGCCTAATTTTAAAATTTTATTTCGAAATAAAATCGGGTAACATTATTTATTGTTCCGGAGATGGAAATGCGTTCTGTTGAACAGGCTTAACCGAGGAGGCCTTATGCTCTTAAAAAAATGGGGTCGGTCGATCATTTTAATCACCTTTTTCCTATTGCCCCTCTCCGTCCAGGCGGAAACCCTTTCGAAGCAAAGTACCCAGCCCCTGGATCAGCCGACCCGTTACATGGCGCTGGGGGATAGCCTCGCTGCAGGTCAGGGGGCACTCCCCGCCACCCGGGGATATGTCTATCTCCTCTATCACTGGGGGGTCTTCGACAGCATTCCGAATACGATCTTAAACGATGCGGGGGTCTCCGGCGCCACCAGTCAACTGGTCCTTGAACATCAGGTTCCGCAGGCGATTGAAGCCTTTGAGCCGACCGACATCACAATCACCGTCGGAGGAAACGATCTTTTCACCATCTTGGACGGCGCCGATGTGACGACCGTGCTGGGTCAATTTCAGGCGAACCTGACGCAGATCTTCCAAGCGTTGAGGACAGCGCTGCCGAACACGCGGATCTATATCAATAATCTGTATATCATACCGGAGATCGCCGGCTCGGATCAGGTGGTCCCGTTGTTCAATCAGATCCTGGAGAAGGTGGCCGCCGAATTCAATGTCCCGGTCGCCGATGTCTACAGCGCCTTTTTGGGGAAGAAAGGGCTGATTCACCGCAACAGCGTCCACCCGACCAACGCCGGCTACCGCGTCATAGCGACCGCATTTGCAAAGGTGATCAAGCCGCATTAAGCCGGGCCGGAGCGCGCCTGCCGCGGTCGATCATCGATTGATGAGTGGACTCGATCATGCCGAAAGGAAGGGTGACAAAAAGGGGGGTTAACCTCCTCCCGTACTCGCTGAGTCCGGGAGGAGGTTCCGATCACTGGCGCTGACTATTTCTTGACTTCAATCGAATCGGCATGACCCTTGTCGGTCACCTCGGCCGAGACCTTGGCTCCCTCTTTCAGGTCACCGGTCTTCTTGGTCGCTTTGGGATCGACATGAATCTGCTGAACCTTTCCGGAGCTGTCCTTGATCGAAACCATCTCACCGTCGATCTTCACGATTTCACCGGTGACGGCCTTATTGGCAAGGCTCACACCCGCGAGGGCGACAACGATCAAAAATGCACCAACCAAACCGAAGATCTTTTTCATCATTTTAATCCCTCCATGGTTTTTTTAAGAACGCTCGAACCCCCTAATCTACCTCGAAGGAGCCCAGGAAGTCAATATACTAAGGGTGGAAGGTTTAGTTGTCTGTCAATAATAAAAAGCAAGGAGTTCTGCCTGTCCGGGACCGCCCCTCTCCGTTTTTTTCACCTGTTTTTAAAATGGGACGTGATCGAACAGACCCGTCCGCCGCTGACCGGCGCCATCGCTGCAACGTCCGACCGGCGCCGGGAGAGGACGATCGAAAAAGGTCCTTCCCTCTCCAGGGCCGCTCTTTTTCATTGACGAAGGGCATTGACAGGAGTGATGATCTCTCATATATTGTGCCAGTTAGTGGAATACGTCTAAACATCACTGCGCGATCCCGTCCTCACTGACCGGAAGGAGGTGAAAAAGAATGCTCACCAAAACAACCATCGAAGAGCTGAAGCAATTTCCTCTTTTTTCCGAACTGACGATCGACGAACTCCGGTATCTGATCCAGAACCTCGAAGAGCGAGAATACAAGAAAAATGAAGTGATCTACAAAGAGACCGAGATTCCGGGAATTATCTATCTCGTTCAACGCGGGTCGGTCGAGATTACGAAGAAGACCCCGAGCGGCCATCGACAGGTCATCGCGACGATTTCGGCCGGTCAATTCTTCGGGGAACTCTCTTTCTTTGTCAGCCGCCGGCATGCCTCCCGGGCCAAGGCGACGGCCGACGGTCGGCTCCTGCTCCTCCACCGGTTTTTTTACGATGAGATGGAAAAGCAGCAGCCCGGACTGGTTCATAAACTGCTGCGGGAGATTATCCTGAAGATGAGCGCCAACCTCGACTCGATGAATGAGATGTTCTTGCAGACGATTAACTACACCTTCTACGGCGGCGGCAAAGCAGGAAAGATCGAGAGCGGGCAGGACGATTAGTTAAACCTGCGGCGACGATCCGGGGGAAAAGCGCATGGGGGCGCACCTTCCGTCGCTCCAGCTCAATGTCCCGCCTGTGCCTTTCCCCACAGCTGTTCGAGACGCTGATCTCGCCCGCAGAGATACCGATAAAATTTGTAGCGGATCGGACTTTTCTTATAGAACGCCTGATGATACTCCTCCGCCTTGTAGAAGGGAGAGGCGGGGGTAATCTTGGTCGTGATCGGCTCTCTGAAAGCGCCTGATTTCTCAATCGCCGCTTTCGACTGCTCGGCCAGGCGCTTCTGCGTCTCAGTATGGTAGAAGATCTCGCTCCGATATTGATCCCCGAAGTCGCAGAATTGGCGGTTGACCGCGACCGGGTCGATGTTGTGCCAGAAGACATCGAGCAATTTTTCATACCCGATCTTCGTCGAATCGTACACCACCTCCACCGCCTCGGCATGTCCCGTTCCGCCGGCCGAGACCTGCTGATAGGTCGGATTCTCAAGATGACCGCCGGTATATCCGGAGGTCACCGAGATGACCCCCGGGAGGGTATCGAAAGGGGGAACCATACACCAGAAGCAGCCGCCGGCGAAGGTGGCGGTCTCCGGCGGCGTGCCGGGTACGGGATTCTCTGAGGCAGAGCCGATCTGGGAAAGGATAGCAAGCCAAACCGCGATCCACCACCCCATTCCATTCCATCTCACTCTTTTCATCTTCTCCCTCGCAAATGGCGCTCTGCTGTGATAAAGCGATCGCGGTCTGCCGCCCATCTTATCACACAATGATTTTTTCAATCGGAACGGCTCGGATCTTTACTTCGGCAACCGAGCGCGATAAACTAGCCTTATCGGAGCCTTTTTGATGGATCGACGACACTGTCTTAAAATGCTGGCCGGCCTGGCGCTCCTCGGCGCGACAGAATCGCTCGGCCTGAAGGTCGCCCGGGCGTTGGAGGGGGGCGAGCCCTTCCCCGTCAGTAAATCGGACGACGAATGGCGGGCGAGCCTCACCCCGGAGCAATACCGGGTGCTTCGCCAGGAATGGACCGAGCCCCCTTTTAAAAATAAATACCATGATTCCAAAGAGAAGGGAACCTACCACTGCGCCGGCTGTGATCAGACCCTCTTCTCCTCCAAAACAAAGTTTGACAGCGGAACCGGCTGGCCCAGCTTCTGGCAGCCGATGTTCGCCGACGCCGTCGGTACAAAGATCGACCGGAAGCTCTCCGAGCCGCGGACGGAGGTCCACTGCGCCCGCTGCGGCGGCCACCTCGGACATATCTTCAACGACGGCCCCGCACCGACCTTTCTCCGTTATTGCATCAATTCCGCCGCGCTGACCTTCAAACCATCCGGCAGCGAACCGATCCGGTAATTTCTTACCGCCTCTTTTTTAAGATCCCTCCCCTTTCTCATTGACATATCATCGACAAAAAAGCCTGTAGGTCGCATTTCTTCTCTACCTGAATTTCTTGATCAAAACCTTAAAAGAATATCGAAAAATAGTCTGGCGTCACTTAGGAGAATTAGTGTAACATTTTTATCAGTGACTCTCAGCAATGGGTCACGATACGTATCACCCGCATGAAAGGGCAGGACGCCCGGAAAGGATATATTCCATGAAGAAGACCGGAAAGATTGCACTGACCTTATTCGTGCTTCTCTCCCTGTTCTCCATCAGCCAATGGCTGGGAAAACCGGCATGGCATCAAGGGAGTGAGGCGGAGGCGAAATTACGCGAGGGAACCGTTGTCCAAGAGGAAACGGATCAAGAGCTCGACGAAAACGATCCGCAGATCAAAGCAGCGATCGCGGTACACAAGCGCCATACCCGGGAACTGATGGCGATTCCTGAAGTGGTCGGAACGGCGACCGGCCTCTCCGATAACGGCAAACCGGCCGTCATCGTTTTCGCCAAACAGAATGTCCCCCCCGGCATGATTGCCGACAGCCTGGAGGGCCTTCCGGTGACGGTTAAAGTCACCGGAGAGTTTTTCGATTTGCGACGACATCACCGTAAACCGCCGGGTGGGGGTGGCGGTGGGGGTGGGGGTGGCGGTGGCGGCGCCAACCCGAATACGGTGATCTTTCCTCCCCCGGTTCCGATCGGCGTTTCCACCGGAAATGTGAATGAGTGTTCGGCCGGCACCATTGCGGCGCGGGTGAAGGATGCGGCGGGGAATGTCTATGCCCTCAGCAACAACCATGTCTATGCGTTGGAAAATCAGGCGCCGATCGGAAGCCAGGTCGTCCAGCCGGGCCTGGTCGATACCGGATGCGTCTTGAATGGGAACAATATCCTCGGTACCCTCTCCCGGTTCGTGACGATTAATTTTGGATCGGGAACCAATACGGTCGATGCGGCGATCGCCCGCACCACCACCGCGCTTCTGAACAACGCCACCCCTCCCGGCGGATATGGCGTGCCAAGCTCCACCGCCGTCCCGGCGGCCGTCGGACAGGCGGTTCAAAAATATGGGAGGACGACCTCCCTCACCCACGGAACGGTCACCGGAATCAATGCAACGATGACGGTCAACTATGGTGCGTCGGGGAATGCAACCTTTGTCAACCAGATCGTCGTCAGCGCCTCGACCTCCTTCATCCAAGCGGGCGATTCCGGTTCGCTTCTGGTGACCGATGATGTGAATGCCAATCCGGTCGGGTTGCTCTTCGCCGGGAACAACAGCGGAACCTCGGCGATCGCCAACCATATCCAAGATGTCCTCTCCGGACTGGCTGTCACCATCGACGGCAAGTAATTCAGAGGAAAGAAGTAGAAATCGGATCGGAAGGGGGAGGGGGCCGGACGGCGCCCTCCCCTCATCAACAGGAAAGAACAAGAATGGATTTCTTTACGAAGATGAAATCAGCGATGTGGATGATCGGCCTGATCCTTCTCCTTGCCGTGACAGCGGATGCCGCCGATCCGAATGACAGGAGCCCCGGTTCTCCGGGAGAGAAATCGATGACGGAGAGCAGACTCAACGACGTGCTCAAAGAGCAGACCAAAGAATTGATGTCGTTTCCGGGGGTCGTCGGCACCGCGTTGGGCGCCTGCGAAGGCCGACCCTGCATCAATGTTTACGTCGTCCAGAGAACCCCCGAATTGGATCGAAAGATTTTCAATCAGCTCGCCGGCTATCCGGTGCGGATCGAAGAGACCGGCCCGATGGAGGCGCTGCCGAAAAAGCGGGATTGAACCGAGACCCGCTTCACTCTTTTAATTGTTGAACGGCGCCTCCTGTCGGTCATCCTCTTTAAGACCGAATTTGTCTGCATACGCCTCACCACTTTCGCCCTGGGCCATTCCCCGATTCATCTCTTCCAATTGCCGCGCCTCTTCCGATTGTCGGGTCTCATCGGGGGTCGGCGCTTCCGCATCCGACTGGTTAGAAGAAGGGCTCTCTTCCATTGCCTCCGGCGAAGCCATCGGCGGGAGATCCTCTTGTGGCGGCGGGGCGTCGGGTTGTCCTTTGTTTTCATCCATGATCTCCATCTGTCCCTCCCCGTCCTGGGCAACAGAGAATCGGGGGGAGCCGATCAGGATGGCCATCATTCCTAACATGAGTGCAAGGTGACGCTGCTTCATCTCTTTCTCCTATTCTAACAATCAAACGGGTCCTTATTCGTTATTATGCCTCAAGGACCGGTCAGAGTAAAGTTATTCAACCAGGTCATCGAGGCCGCGGTTGCATACGACCGAATCCCCGCATAATTTCCCCCGCTCAATGCGGTGTCGGTCCGCGAGATCGCAGGCGCCGTCTCGTCTCCAAAATAGACGGTCAGGGAGGGACCGTTGGCCACGAGACGGATCCGATAATAGGTGTCGTAGCGGAGCGGCCGCTTTGCCGTCGCCAGCGGGGTAACGACGCCGCCGACCCGCCTGAACAGAGCGATGTTTTGCTGGCCGACATCGATCCGGGCATAATAGAAATTATTGGCATTCGACCAGCGGGCCATCACCCCGCAGCTGTTTTCAGCGACGAGCATCTTACAGTTAGCGGCCACGGTTTGATCCGGCCCGACCGGCCGGACGAACTGCGCCTCCTGGCCGTTGGCATCGGTATTTCGGATCTGACCGTTGAAGATTTCAAAGTTGGGAAGGTATTCATTCCAGTTGCTTCCCAAACCTCCATTGTCCCGATTAAACGTATCGCTATAAGAAAGGGCCGGCGCCGGCGCTTGGACGGTCAGACCAAAGACCGCTTGATGCGCAAGCGTCCCCGATTGACCTCTGATCAAAACGGAATGCGCACCGACCGGTGTTGCAGCGGTCGTCGTGACCGTTAATGTCGATGTGGTGTTTCCGTCACTCGGAACCGCGACGGTCGAAGGGACAAGCGAGCAGGTCACCGCCGGATGGGATGGGGCGCAGGTCAGCCCAACCCCGCCGCTGAAGGCGGCCAATGAGGCGATCGATATCTGTGAGGAAGCAGCCGCTCCGGGGCCGACTGACTTGGAGGTCGGCGCAGCGCCGAGGCCAAAGTCGGGCCCCTCCGGCGAGAGGATCTGTGCCAGCTCTTCGCGTGCGCGCAGCAGTCCGGTGCTGGAGGTGGGAGCGCCCGGATTTTTATTCCAGACGTAGGTGATGAACTTGCGGACCCCATCGGCCGGATCGACCGCCGCCATGTAAGGGTCGAGGATGTTGGCTCTCACCCACGCTTGCCCGTCGAGGCCGGCCTGCTCTTTCTTGGCGGCTACCAAGGTGAGATATTCATAATCCTCGATCCCCTCTCGAAGCATCTTCAGACGGATGCTGGGGATCGGAATATGGTGGGTGCCGCCGATCTTGT